>JAYVSP010000579.1:0-9415 GCA_043775215.1 Planctomyces sp.
CTTCGCGTGAGAAATGATTTCACGCGAAGGCGCGAAGCCGCGAAGGATTCATCAACAAATCAAACCATTCTGTTCGCGGGGAATGAATATGGCCAAGAAACGAATTGTCACCACCACTCTCAACGGCAACCAAACGGAATTCCTTTGCGAGCCGCGGCAAACTCTGCTCGAAGTTCTGCGAGACAACCTCGACCTGACCGGTACGAAGGAAGGTTGCTCGAACGGCAACTGCGGAGCTTGCACGGTCATCCTTAACGGACGTCCGGTCGATAGCTGCCTCGTGCTGGCGGTCGAGGCCGAAGGGGCAACCGTTCGCACGATCGAAGGAGTCGCCACAGCGGCCGGGCTGGACCCGATTCAAAAGGCGTTCCTCGAAGGAGCCGCGTTGCAGTGTGGCATCTGCACTCCCGGCTTCATCATGCAGAGCGAATGGTTCCTGTCGCAAAATCCGAAGCCGACCGAGGATGAAATCCGCTTCAGTCTCGCGGGCAACCTCTGTCGCTGCACCGGCTACGACAAAATCGTCCGAGCCGTCCAAGACGCCGCCACGACTTGGCAGGACCACTACATGAAGAACTGCCACGAGCGATCCTGCACATAACGCTGAACGATCGCCCTGTCAGTTGAGGAGTGAAACATGCCAACGAGTCTCGACACTGAATTGGACGCAACGACCAATGCGGTTTTTGACGCAGCTCGGCATTTACCGCCGGAAGCGAAATTGGTGCTGATCGAGAAGTTGGCCGGCAGCTTGCTTGAGGACGACACACTCGAATCGGAAGTGATCGCCACCGCTGAGCGGCGATGGGCGGAGATTGAAGCGGGGACTGCAAAGTCTGTGAGCTTGGTCGATCTGGAAAAGGAACTCCGAACGAAATACCAATCGCTATGAACGTCGAGTTTCATCACGAAGCCTATGACGAAGTGATCGAAGCGATGGCGTTCTACGAAGAACGACAAGAGGGACTGGGCGTTGAACTCTGGAAGACAATTCGCAAAACGCTGGATCGGATCGGCGACAACCCGACAGGACCGGAACGAATCACTCCGAATCTTCGTCGCGAGTCCGTTCCGCGATTTCCTTTCAGCATTATTTACGGCATCAAGAGTGACACTCTTTGGGTCGTGGCCGTTGCTCACCACAGTCGCCGAGAAGGGTATTGGCGACGCCGGGTTTAACTGAACGAATCGCAGTTTCGGAATCGCAATTTCGGAATCACAGTTTCGGAAACACAGGACTCATCGAAAGGAATAAGTCATGGCCACAGCCAGCAAATACAAAGTCATCGGCACTCGTCCGGTTCGGCACGATGGCGTCGACAAGGTCACCGGTCGCGCTCGCTACGGAGCGGACACGAAGATTCAGGGGATGCTCTTCGCGGCGATGCTGCGGAGCCCGCATGCTCACGCGAAGATCAAGCGGATCGACACGTCGAAGGCGGAGAAGCTGCCCGGTGTGCGAGCGGTGGTGACGACGGCCGATCTGCCGGATCCGGGGAACCGAATTGCTCAGCTTGGCGAGGGTGCCGTTTGCATGTCGCACCTGTCGCAGAATGTGTTGGCTCGCGAGAAGGTGCTCTACAAGGGGCACGCGATCGCGGCGGTGGCGGCGGACAATATTCACATCGCCGAGGAAGCTGTGAAGTTGATCGAGGTCGAATACGAGCCGCTGGCGGTGCTGCTTGATGTTCGTGAGGCGATGATGCCGTCGGCGATCGTGCTCAACGACGACGTGCGCTGCGAAGAGGTCGGAGCCGGAACGACCGGGGACAAGCCGACCAACGTCGCCAAGCATTTCCACTTCGAGAAGGGAAACCTCGCCGACGGATTCGCGAAGGCGAAGGTCGTTGTCGAGCGCGAATTCACGACCGGCACCGTGCATCAAGGCTACATCGAGCCGCACGCGGCGACCGCCGTCTGGAACCCGGACAACCGCATCACGATTTGGTGCTGCACACAGGGAAGCTTCACGGTGCGGCAGCAGTGTGCAGAGTTGCTCGGCGTGCCGCTGGGAAACATCAAGGTCGTGCCGACCGAAATTGGTGGCGGCTTCGGCGGGAAGATTTCCGTGTACCTCGAACCGGTCGCGGCGGCGCTCTCGAAGAAGAGCGGCAAGCCGGTCAAGCTGGTGATGGACCGAGCGGCCGTGCTCGAAGCGACCGGCCCGACGCCCGCCTCGTACATGAAGGTCAAGATCGGCGTGGACGGCGACGGCAAGATCACGGCCGGCTCGGCGTACATGGCGTTCGATGCCGGAGCGTTCCCCGGTTCGCCGATCGGAATGGCGGCGATGTGTGCCTTTGCGTGCTACGACGTGCCGAATGGTGCCGTTGATGGCTACGACGTCTGCGTCAACAAGCCGCGATCGAACGCGTATCGTGCTCCCGGTGCAACCATCGGAGCCTTCGCCGTGGAAACGCTGATCGACGAAGTCTGCGTGAAGCTGGGGATCGACCCGCTGGAGTTCCGCTTAAAAAACGCCGCGAAGGAAGGGACTCGCCGAGTCGATGGCCCGGTCTTTCCGCGCATCGGCATGTGGGAAACGGTGGACTACTTGAAGAAGAGCGAGCACTACTCGACGCCACTGCCGACGCCGAAGTTTGGCGGCAAGGTCGGCCGAGGCGTCGCCTCCGGCTTCTGGTTCAACTGCGGCTTGAAGAGTGCCGCGTTCGCGACCGTCAACACGGACGGCAGCGTCTCGTTGTCGCTCGGCACGACCGACATTGGCGGCTCGCGAGCCAGCATTGCCATGCAGCTTGCCGAGACGCTCGGCCTGACGGCGACCGACATCAACCCGAACGTCGTGGACACCGACGCCGTCGGCTACAACGACGTCACTGGCGGCAGCCGAGTCACCTTCGCCACCGGCATCGCCGCTCACGAAACGGGCCTCGACATCCAACGCCAAATGGTTCAACGAGCCGCAACGCTGTGGGACGTTGATCCCACGACGGTCAACTACGACGCCCAGACCGCCAGCGTTGTTGGCCCCGACAACAGACGCATCGGTTTCAAAGCCATCGCCGAACAAGTCAACCACTGCGGCGGCCCTGTCATCGGCCGCGGCTTCTCCAGCGAAGCCAATCAAGGCGGAGCGTTTGGGACGCACTGCGTCGATGTCGAAGTCGATCCCGATACCGGCAAAGTTCAAATCCTGCGTTACACGATCGCTCAAGACTGCGGCACTGCGATTCACCCCAGTTACGTCGAAGGCCAGTTGCAAGGTGGCGTCGTGCAAGGCATCGGCTGGGCGCTCAACGAGGAATACTTTTATGACGACAAAGGGGTGATGCGCAACGCGAGCTATCTCGATTACCGCATCCCCACGATCTACGACGTTCCGATGATCGACACGATCATTGTCGAAGTCCCCGACCCCGAACACCCCTTCGGAGTCCGCGGCGTCGGCGAAGTTCCCATCGTTCCGCCCCCGGCCGCAATTGCGAATGCGATTCATAATGCGATCGGCGTCCGCATGGAAAAACTGCCGATGTCTCCTCCGAATCTGTTGAAGGAGATATTGAAGAAGAAATAGATCAAACAGGCGAGCGGGGGATGTCAATCCCCCGAGCAACGTACCAGACTCGACTGCAACTCTGGGGACTGACGTTCCCCGCTCGCCGAAACAGAAATAGGTCGCGAATTGTTGTTTGACCAACCGCTCATTTTCCGCGTAGCTTCGTCGCGAACGAAACCTGCTGAAAACGAGCTGACTGGCAAGCATCATAGATGCGGATGACATCGCCCAGCGGAACTGGACCATCAATGTCCAGAATGACGGGAATTTCCGGTGTGGTCTCGGCAAGTGCGATCAGCGTTTGCCGCAACTTTCGTTCGTCCGAGTACTCGCGGTCGTTGAGCTCGACGACAGTGTGCTTCGTTTTTTGAGCGTCGTCGTCGCGGCGATGCAGCCGCAGCCAGACTTCTCCGAACGGACGCTCGGCCACGATCGGATTGACAGATTCGACAGAGCCGGGGGCCAACTCCGCTGGCAAATGAGCTTCTTGTACCTGCCCGGCTGAAGCACAGACGAAAAAAATCAACAACTGAAAGATGACGTCGATCATCGGCGTCATCGCCGTGTTTTCTTGGTTGCGATCGCGACGGCAAATGGGAAGACGCATAATTTGAATCTATGGAGTGCGGGGATGCATCCCCGCTTTCAATTGCGGCGGAGCCGCTTTTTTGTGTTTGTTTCTTTTAGCGACCGAAGAAAAGCGGCTCCGCCGCAAATGAGTGGGGGATGCATCCCCGCACTCCAAATTAAGACGCTGCAAATTTACGGCGTTTCGTGCAGGACGGCGAAACCGAGCTTCCGAATGCCCAACTTCGCGCAGGTGATCATCAGCGGTTCAATTTCGCTATACGGCACACTGGCATCCGCTCGCAATCGGACTTCCAATTCAGCCGCCTCTTCGACGGAGCGTGCCGCGCCGAGCAATTGTTGCTCAACTGCCGCTCGCGAAGTGCGGTGATTGCCGAGCAGCCAAACTCGGTTGGCGGTGATCGTGATCGTCCAGCGATGCGGCGATGCTGGCGGGCGGTCTTCCGCCTGAGTTGCCTTTGGAAGTTGCACCTTCTCTTGAGCATCACTGCGAACGATGTACGTCGCCGCGAGAAAAAAGATGATCAGTTGAAAGACCACGTCGATCAGCGGCGTGATATCAAAACTCAATCCCAGTTGCCGTCCACGAGTGGGAATCTTCACGGCAATTTCCCTCGTTCCGGCAGCGTCTTCGCAGGCGTGGCCATTCCACCAGTTCCCGGATTCAAGACCTGCAGGTCGGGAGCCGATTTGCCACGGGTCGCGACAGCGGGCTTCGTCCGGTCCCCTTTCGGTTCGGCGAGAGCCATCCGTTTGTAGTCTGTGAAGACCGCTTCCGCAGTCAAAGCTCCATCCGCCACAAGCTGGTCGATCCGATTGCGAAAGTGAGCGAACGCCGCCAACGCCGGAATCGCGACGCATAGTCCTTGCAACGTCGTGACCAGCGCCTTGTAGATGCCTGGAGCCAACTCCGACACCTGCGGATTCGCCTTCTGTTCAAATTCCATGAACGCCAGGATCATGCCCCAAACCGTCCCCAGCAATCCGAGCATGGGGGCAATCGTGCCGATGACAGAGAGGTACTCGATCTTGCGATACAACCGAGCCGCCTGTTCGGCCGCCGCATCTTCCAATGATTTTTCGACGGCCGAAAAGCCAAGGTCCGCCTCGCGCAATCCGGCAGCCAGCACGTACGCCAGAAAGCTCGGCTGTAACTGGCACTGTTGCCGAGCCTCGTCAAAGTGCCGCAATGCGATGTGATGATGAATCGCGTCCGCCAAATCCGGCGGAATCAGAGCGTTGTGCCGCAGACTAAAAAGGTGCTCGACAATCAAGGCCACCATCAACACGCTCAGACCGGTGATGATATAGCCAATCGTCCCACCCGCCTCGAATAGTTGGCTCAAGCTCATCATGCGCGGCACCGCTGCCGCCGGTACATCGGCTGCGGCCTCGGCTGGAGCTGGGTCAGCCGCGATCACCGATTGAGCCATCATCGCCAGGACTACGGTAAGGCTCAGGCCAAACCCGCTCAAATGCCACTTCATCATGACTTCGTTCTCGAATCGCGCTTAATGTCGCGCTGTCGCAAATCGGCGGGGAGTGTAATCACCTTCAGAAAGCTCGCGAAGGGGCATTCGCAAATGCAACCACCAACATTCATTCGTTTCCCGATCACCCCAACCAGGCCGCCACTCCGTTTGGTGTGTTCTAAGTCCGTGCTCCGGTCTTCTGTCTTCAGGCCCGAAGGGACGTCACTCGAAAGCCCAGGGCAACGCCCTGGGTCAACGGGCGCAACATCGCCAAAGCCCTGAAGGGGCGACACATTTTCGTTCGGTTGTTTCGCCCCTTCAGGGCTTACCGTTTTCGACGCCATCAAACCCAGGGCGCTGCCCTGGGCTGCCGAGTCTTGGCCCGTTGGGCCAGAACCACACTCGCGATTCGTCCGGGAGCTGACCCCGGCGTCAGCCTTGCCGCTCACTCACATGAACCCGAATTCGTAGTCTTGAAGACCCACTAGGACGGTTCTGCGAGACGCAACAATCGAGTGCCACGCACAGACAGAAAAGCATCTGCAATGACATGCGGCGCGTAATCTTCGCTCTGATTCAAATCCACATTTGAGAAATGATCCGGTAATTTCAGCGGGCCAGAGACGAAGCAAATTTCGGTGGGATCCAGGAAACGCTACGACACTTTCGGCGTCTTATCCGCCGAATGCTCCGTACCGCCGCACGCCGCGAGCCAGCGTGACTCGGCAAAGCACAAATAGCACAACCACCCATGCGAATTCGATGGACACCTCGGTCACCAACTGGTCGTGATTGTACTTGCCCAGCATGATCGCCGCCGGAACGTATGCCAAATATTGAAACGGCAAGTACCGAAACCACAGCCCGAACGAACCGAGCCAATCCAGCGGGATCATGTGTCCCGACAAAAAGTAGTTGAACATCATGTAGATGAAGAGCAGCGAACTGACCTCCAAAAACCAAAACGCGATCAGCCCAATCCACGCTTCCAGCAGAAAGCCGACCAGGAAGCTCAGTCCCAAGGACACGACAAAACCCACGATTGTGAACGCATCCGGCCAGCCGTCGAAGTAATCGCGGCACAGCCAGAACACCAACGCGAACGGACCGATGGCCACGACGTAATACACCAGCTTGTGAGCCACTCGATGCCAAAACAGATACGCGAGCATGTCGATCGGCTGCGTAAGATACTTTTTGACGGTGCCGTCCCGGACTTCGCGAGCGATTCCACTGGCGAGGCCCGGCATACTGGAAAACGCTCGGCTAATCATCGTCAGCAGAAAATACGCCACCATGTTGGCGTAGCTGTAGCCGTTCATCCGAGCCGATTCGTGCGACGTGCCGACTGCGTAAATCGCACTCCACAAAAAGATGTTGGTGACGATCGGCATGAACCGCAGCAACGTCGCGAACGCGAAGTCGCCTCGATACACGAGTCGCTCCGCCAAACAGGTCTTTAAGATGACCCATTGCACTCGACCGGACATGTTCCGCATCGTGCGTCCCTATTTTCCGCCCTTCATTTTCCGCCAACCTCTTTGTGAATCAGCATCCGTAGATCTCAAGAAACTGCGGAAAATGGAGGGCGGAAAATGAAGGCGGAAAAAAACTTCACCAGATTCAAAGTCACATCGCCGCGAAGTTCGCCAACAACTGCAATCCGTGCTTTTGGCTCTTCTCCGGATGAAACTGCGTCGCCCACAGATTGCCCCGTCCGATGGCCGCGACGAACGGCCCGCCGTGATCGCTCTCCGCGATGACGATGCTCGTATCCGTCGGCACCACTTGATAACTGTGAACGAAATAGAAATGAGCGTCGCGCGGAATCGCGTGGAACAGCGCCGGCTCGCCGCCGATCACCAGTTGATTCCAGCCCATATGCGGGATTTTCAAATCCGGTTGGTCCTGAAAGCGAACAACTTCCCCTGGAACAATTCCTAGACCCGGCCACTCGCCGTCTTCGTAGCTGACGTCAAACAGCAATTGCAGTCCCAGACAAATCCCCAAGAACGGCTTTCCCGCCGTCAAGTGATCCAGAATCGGACCGACCATATCTTTGTGCCGCAGGTCATGAATCGCATCGCGAAACGCACCGACTCCCGGAAGCACCAGCTTATCGGCATCACCCAATTGAGCCGCCTGATCGCAAATCACCGCTTCGTGTCCGAGCTTCTCGAACGCCTTTTGAACGCTACGGAGATTGCCCATTCCGTAATCAACAATCTTGATCATTTTGCCACCAAACACCGCCCAGAAATTCGACTTCCAATCGTTTCGGGCAGCGACTATAACGCGACCCCTCTTGGCTGCCGAGCCGCAAGCGGTTCGGCACAATCAAGTGGTCCGCCGCCGTAGCTCAGCTGGCAGAGCGATGCTTTCGTAAAGCATAGGTCCTCGGTTCGAATCCGAGCGGTGGCTCCTCAGAACGCCATGACTTGCAATGAGTTGTGGCTTTTTTTGTTGCCATCTCGGAGCTGTCCTTTCGGTTTCTACGCCCTATTTACGCCCTATCTTGGTGATTCACGCTGTGCGGATTCGCAATGCGGTATCGAGCTTGGCCGCAGCGTCGTCTTGCATCCCCGGCATCAAATGCGAGTACGTGTCCATCGTCAGACTGATCTTGCTGTGACCGAGACGCTCTTGAACAACTTTCGGATGAGCTCCCGTTGCCAGCAGTAGTGATGCTGACGTGTGCCGCAGGTCGTGAAAGACTACGGTGTCGGCGATTCCGGCCGCCTTGCGGATCGGCTTCCAGGCACGTCGCTCGAAATTGCTCTTCCGCAGGAATTGGCCGTCCGTGTCACAGAACACCAGCGGATTCGCGGCCAGCCCTTCGGTCAGGTGTTTCGCTTTGTGGTCCAACAACGCGGACACCGCCATTTCGGGCAGCTTGACGGATCTTCGGCCGCTCTTGCTCTTGGGCTCTTTGAGTCGCAGTTGCCCCTTCACTTCTTCGAGCGTGTACCTCACCGCCAGCGTGCCGGTCTTGAGGTCGATATCTGCCCAATGAAGTGCGAACAGTTCGCCTTGCCGCAGCCCGGTCGTCACAGCCAGCACGAAGACAGCGTGTAGCCGGTGATCGGCGGAGACTTTCAACAACTGCTGAACTTGCAGGATAGTCAGCGGTGAAATGTCCCGCCGCGTGACTTTTGGTTGATCGACCATGTTGCAGGGGTTCCGCACAATCAGTCCCCAGCGTTCGGCCACGTTCAACGCCCGCCGCAGAACTTGGAACGAATAGCGGCGGGTCTCATCGCCCACGGCCTTTTGTTCCAACTTCGACAACATTCCTTGAATGTGGATCGGCTTCAGCATCGCCAACTTGATCGTGCCTAACTGTGGCAGGAGGAATCTGGTGACGAGTCCCGCGTACCGATGGTATGTGGACGGCGCGACGGATAGCCGCGCCGAGTCGGTGAGCCACTTGTCGAGCAAGTCGCCCACGGTCATCCGTCCGGTATCAATCAACGTCCCGTCGAGCTTCTGTCCAGCCAGCTTCGTGAGCTTGTCGGCGACTTCTTTCTTGGTCTGCCCATAGACCGATTTGCGGATCCGCTTGCCGGTCGCATTGGTCCCGATGTTGATGCGAGCTTCCCACAAGCCATCGGGTCGCTGTGAGATGCTGCCCTCGCCCTTGCCACGTCGATTCATGTGTGGTTCCTTTCGTTGGGTTGCTCGGTGATCACTCGGAAACACGTTCCCACCCAGACAGGCAACCCAGTTCTTGCCCCGTCTTCTGATCGCCAGCCAGATCGAACATCAACTCCAATCGAACACACCGCGCCACATCGCCGCGACCGCCCAACGCTGGCTTCAACGAAACGAACTCGCACGA
>JAYVSP010000580.1:0-9513 GCA_043775215.1 Planctomyces sp.
CTAGCCTGCTTGATCCAAGAAAGTCGAACACAGTGTGTCAAGTTTTATCAGCCGGAACGCGCTAGCGTCCGGTTCGGAACGTCGAGGGACTCTCGAACCGGACGCTAGCGCGTGCCGGCTCAGGGTCTGAGGCAAAGCCTCGCTAGTGGTTGCCACCGAAATCCGTGGCCACCATCGCGACATGATCCGCTTGCTGCGGATCGGTCAGCGGGAAATCGTCGCGAAAATGAACGCCGCGGCTTTCAGTGCGTGCAGCGGCGGCGGCGGTCATCATGCGTGAAACCAGCAACAGATTTTGCAATTCCCAGCCTTTGAGCTGCGAGAACTCGCGCGTCGAGACGTAACGATCCCAGAAGTCGATTTGCGTTACGGCGTCTTTGAGTCCGGCCGCATTGCGTGTGATGCCGACATGCCGGCCCATCAGGCTTTGCAGCGAGTTCGTCAGGTCGGTCAGATTGAGATCGTGATCGTCCTTCACTCCTTGAGGCCAATCGGCTTGCAACGGGATCGCGGCAAAACTATCCGGCTGAGCAAGAGCAAGATCCGAAGCTCCGCGTCCGCAACGCAGGCCGTAAACCAGTCCTTCGAGCAAGCTGTTCGAGGCGAGTCGATTCGCTCCGTGCAGCCCCGATGAAGAGACTTCCCCCGCAGCCCACAAGCCAGGAAGCGTCGTGCGGCCGTCGAGGTCCACCGACAGGCCACCGATCATGTAATGCGCACCCGGACGCACGGGGATTTGATCAGTCGTGATGTCCAGACCGAACTCGGCACACACGCGGCCGATGTGTGGGAACCGCTCAGCAATCAACGGCTTTGGCAAATGCGACAGGTCGAGGTACACGCACGAATGCTTGGTCTTTTCCATCTGCCGCGTGATGGCCAAGCTGACCTCATCGCGCGGAGCCAACTCCAGCGACGGGTGATAGTCGCCCATGAAGCGATGGCCAAAACAGTCTCGCAGGAACGCTCCCTCGCCACGCACCGCTTCGGAAATCAGATGCCGCGAACTGCCGGCGATGTACAGCACTGTCGGATGAAACTGCATGAACTCCATGTCGCGAAGTTCGGCGCCGGCGCGGAAGCCCATCGCATGGCCGTCTGCCGTGGCGATGTCGGGATTGGTCGTTTCGCGGTAAAGCCGCCCTGCCCCGCCGGTACACAAGATCGTCTGCTTGGCCCACACCAGCGTCTTACCATGCTGAGCATTCCAAACGATAGCCCCTCGACAAACGCCCTCGTGCATGAGCAAGTCGAGCGTCGCAGTCTGCTCCCACACCTGAGCGTGTTCGGCCGAACGAATGCAGGCGATCATCGCCCGCATGACTTCCTTGCCCGTGGCATCACCCAGTGCATGAGCGATTCGGCGGTGACTGTGTCCGCCTTCTTGAGTCAGTGCGATCTCGCCGTTCTTCAGATCGAACTGAGCACCGAACGTCGCCAGTTCGCGAATGCGTTCGGGAGCCTCATTGACGACCATATTGACGACCGCCTCATCGCACAGTCCCTTGCCGGCGGCGATCGTGTCCGACGCATGATTGGCCACATCATCCAGCGGGTCGAGCACTCCCGCGATGCCTCCCTGCGCGTATGCGCTGTTCGACTGATCGAGCGCATCCTTCGTGACCACAATCGTCGTCAACCCCGGATCAACGGCCAGAGCCGCGCGAATGCCGGCAATTCCGCCGCCGATGATCAGCACATCCGCGAACAGATGTGGCACCCGCTTCGGATCGAAGCGGACGAGGTAACGGCGTTTCAGCGGCAGTTGCAGGCGCGAAGTGGAAGACTGCCGAGCCGGGGTCAGGTCTTCAAATTTCATTTTGTGGCCTCGCGATTGGCCCTTGATCCCCATCTCACACCGCCACTCCAAACCACATCGCGCTCGATTCGCGACACCAAAAATGAAATTTGAAGACCTGACCCCTGACCGTTCACAGGACATCATCGACGGCCAGAACAAGCTCGGAAAACAAGGCCGAACGAATCTGATCGCCGCGGTGGAAGAGACCGTGAGTCACGTATTTGCCAGCCTTCAACTTGAGCACGATCACTTCCGCGTTTTCGAGGTCCACAATCCAGTACTCTGGGATTTTGGCGGCGGCGTACAGAGAACGCTTCTTGACCAAGTCGCGGTTGCGATTCGCGGCCCCATCACTCATCACCTCGACAACCAAATCCGCTCCGTCCCAATACGTGGTCTCTTTGGGCTTGGATGACAGTTTCGACTTGCGTTTGAAGATGACATCCGGCTCGCGGTATTTTTTCTGATCGACTCTAACCGGCATCGGCGCGGTGAGCACTTTGCCAAGGTTTTTGGAACGGACGAACGCTCGCAATGCTTCAGCAAAGTTCAAGACGACGTCTTGGTGATACTCGGTCGGCATTGGCAACACCTCCACAAAGCCGTTGGTAAATTCAACCAATTGGTTGCCAGGCAGACTGAGGTATTCATCTTCGGTCCATGTCCCCTGATCGGGATATCTCAACGCCATTTCCCAAGTCGGCTGACGATCGGCGTGCCGTTTGGCGACAGCCTCTAAAGAGGTGGATGCCATATTTCGCTCCTCAAATGAGTTCAGTCCACCTCAAAGAACGTAGTCACGTCGAGCACCCATGTCCGGCAGCAGCCGGGAACGAAGTTGATTTCTCGGCCGAAAGGTTCCGAACGCGACGTACTCGGATTTTTGCAGCGATAAAACCTGAACTTCGGATTGGTCGGGATGAACGATCCAATATTCTTGAATTCCGGCGGCGGCGTATTCCTGCCGCTTATGGATGAGGTCTCGCTCGCGGCTTTCGGAGCCAGGACTCACGACTTCGACGACCAAATCCGCTGCGTCCAACTTCTTCACCTGACGGATATCGGCAGGCAGTTTCGCGGCCGACACGAAGGCGATATCGGGTTCACGATACTTTCCCAACGCGACCTGAACGGGCACGGGAGCCAAGAAGACGGCTCCCAGCGATCGGGGTTTGACGTGCTCTCTCAGCAATCGATGAATGTTAGCGGCGACGACTTGATGATACGGCGAAGGCCTCGGCAGTAATTCCAAGTGGCCTTCTGTAAATTCGATGAAGTGGTTGCCGGTGAGATCGAGATATTCTTCTTCGCTCCAAGTCCCCTGATCGGGAAACAGCAATGCGATTCCCCAAAAGGGTTGGCGATCGGGAGCCGCCTGGGCAATGCTCTCCAAAGTCGTGGATGTCATGTTCACCCTCCTCGTCACTTCCGCGTCGGCCAACCTCAAATCGTCATCGCCAAGAAACCGCCGTCAACGATGATATTGGCTCCGGTTAAAAAACTGCCGGCTTTCGGCGAGGCCATCAGCAGAATGGCTCCGGCCAGTTCCTCGGGAGTGCCGAAGCGGTTCATCGGCGTGTGCCGCATGATGTTCTCGACGCGGTCGGCCGTGAGCACTTTGCGATTTTGCTCGGCCGGGAAGAAACCGGGAGAGAGGGCATTCACGCGAATGCCCTTCGTGGCCCATTCACGCGCGAGGTTCTGCGTCAGGTTGAGCACTGCCGCCTTTGTGGCCGAGTAGGTGAAGACGCGCGACAGCGGCACCACAGCACTCAACGAGGCGACGTTGATGATCGACCCGCCACGGCCTCGATCGGCTAAAAACTGGCCGAACACCTGACAAGCCAGATGTACGGCCTTCAGGTTGACGGTCACGATCCGCTCCCACTCGTCGTCGCTGATCTCCAGAAACGGCGTCGGCGAATTCGTCCCCGCGCCGTTAATCAGCACATCGCAATTCCGACCGCTCTTGTCGAGGTGCGTGATGATCGCCTCCAGGTCCGACCGATTGGTCGAATCCGCTCGGAAGAACTCCGCGCTGCCTCCGGCTTTCTGAATGCTGGACACACGCGTGTTGCCATCCACTTCATCCCGGCCAACGACCAGCACATGTGCCCCCGCGCCGGCCAGCGCCTCACAGAACGAGCCGCCCAGCGTGCCGGTGCCGCCGATGACGACAGCCGTCAGGCCATCCAAGCCGAATTGAGATTGCAGATACGTGGCCGACAGGGATGAAGACATGTCACGGTCCTCTTGCGAATCAAGGGTGGGGAGGTGGAGCGTGGCGAGGAAGAGCGGTAGGGCGGTGAGGAGGAAGAGGTCAATGAGCCGTCTCCCCGCCACCCTATCCCCAACTTCTTAACCTCTTAATACCGGTAATGCTCCGGCTTATACGGTCCCTCAGTGGGAACTCCGAGATACTCGGCTTGGCCCGGGGTCAGCGTGGTCAGCTTCACTCCCAGTTTTCCGAGGTGCAGTCGCGCGACCTCTTCGTCGAGCTTCTTCGACAGGCGATGCACGCCGATGTCGTACTTGTCGGGATCGGACCAGATCGCCATTTGAGCCAGCACTTGGTTCGTGAAGCTGTTGGACATCACGAAACTTGGATGGCCGGTCGCGCAACCAAGGTTCACGAGCCGACCCTCCGCCAGTACCAGGATCGCCTTTCCGTCCGGATAGACCCACTTGTCGACCTGCGGCTTGATCTCGATCTTCTGGACGTCGCCACGGCGTTTCAGGTGTCCGACGTCGATCTCGCTATCGAAGTGGCCGATGTTGCAGACGATCGCGTGATGCTTCATGCGGTCGAGGTGCTCGCCGCGGATCACGTCGCAGCAACCAGTCGTCGTGACGAAGATGTCGCCTTGAGTCACCGCCTCGTCCATCGTTGTGACTTCATAGCCTTCCATCGCCGCTTGCAAGGCACAAATCGGATCGATCTCGGTGACGAGCACGCGAGCGCCGAGGCTCTTCATCGAATGGGCACAGCCCTTGCCAACATCGCCGTAGCCCGCGATGACGACGATTTTTCCGGCGACCATGACGTCGGTCGCGCGCTTGATCCCGTCGGCTAGAGACTCACGGCAGCCATAGAGGTTATCGAACTTGCTCTTGGTCACGCTGTCGTTGACGTTGATCGCCGGGAACAGCAGCGTGCCCGCCTCGTGCATTTGATACAAGCGATGGACGCCGGTCGTCGTCTCTTCGGTCACACCGCGAATGTTCTCGCTGATACGGCGGAAGAAGCCAGCGTCCTCATCCTGAATCCGCGCCAGCAACTTCAAGATGACGGCGTACTCTTCGTTGGTCGCCGTCGAGGCGTCCGGCACGGATTCCGCCTTCTCAAACTCGACTCCCTTGTGGACGAGCAGCGTCGCATCGCCGCCGTCGTCGAGAATCATGTTCGGTGTCCCGCCGTCAGACCAACGAAAGAGTTGGTCGGTACACCACCAGTACGCGTCGAGGGTTTCCCCCTTCCACGCGAAAACCGGTACGCCTTGGGGATTTTCCGGCGTCCCCTCGCGGCCGACAGCGACCGCGGCAGCCGCTTCATCCTGAGTCGAGAAGATGTTACATGACGCCCAGCGGACCTCCGCACCCAGATCGATCAGCGTCTCGATCAGCACGGCCGTCTCGATCGTCATGTGCAAACTGCCGGCAATGCGTGCTCCCTTGAGCGGTTTCTGCTTGCCGTATTTGGCGCGAAGGGCCATCAAGCCCGGCATTTCGACTTCAGCCAGTTCAATTTTCTTACGGCCCAGATTGGCGAGACCGAGGTCGTGGACCTTGAACGGAAGAGCTTTCGTAGTGGACTTCACTTCTGACTTTGGGGGGGCGGCTGACAGGACGGGCATAAAGAAACTCCTTTGCGATCGGATATGGGTTAGGACCGGCGCATCAATAAACTGTCGTAGCCGAAGTCGCCAGACTTCGGATCTGAACTCTGGCGAGTTCAGCGACATCTGACAGTTATTTCTGTGCCGGTCCTTAACGGGCTGTAAATTAAGAGATGCCGTCGCGATCAGCAACGTAGAGTAGCCGGCTCGCCTGCTTGAGCTGCCCGTTGAATCACAGGCGAGCCGCCTGTACTACGGCTTTTTCACCGGGCTGCTAGAATCCGCCGCCCGCCCGCAGGTCGCGAGCCGGTAACCGGTACGAGGATGAACCGCTGATGCGCTTGCTTGATAACTATGGCCCCGGCAAGTTCGGGCTGTCGATCGAGATTTTTCCACCCAAGACTCCCGCCGGTGACGCTGCGCTGTTCGAAACGCTCGATCGGCTGACGGCATTTCAGCCGGGATTCGTTTCGTGTACCTACGGAGCCGGCGGCAGTACTAGCCACCGCACCGTCGAATTGTGCGTCGAGATTCAGCGGCGCTATGGCGTCACGGCGACATCGCACTTCACCTGCGTCGGCTCAACGCGCGAAGAACTGCTCGACTGGTTGAGGTTCGCGCGGCAGAATTGTATTCAAAACATCATGGCCTTGCGCGGTGACCCGCCTGCCGGGCAGACCGACTTCCGGCCGGTGGCTGGTGGGCTACGATACGCCAACGAACTGGTAGCTTTGATCCACGAGCATTTCCCCGAACTGGGCATCGGCGTCGGCGGCTATCCCGAGAAGCACCCCGAAGCTCCGGACCCGGAGACCGACTTGGACAACCTCAAACGAAAAGTCGATGCCGGAGCGGATGCCGTCTTCACACAGCTTTTCTTCGTCAACGAAAACTTCTACCGCTTTCGAGAGCGCTGCGAGCAAGCCGGTATCCGCGTTCCGATCGTGCCGGGGATCATGCCAATCACAGAGTTCGCTCGAATCAAACGGATTACGGCAATGTGCGGAGCGGTCTTCCCGTCCGGACTCGCATCGCGCCTGGAGGCCGTTCAAACTGCGGAGGCATCTCAGTTCGAGATCGGTGTCGAATGGGCGATCCGCCAGTGCCGCGATTTGGTCGCACAAGGAGTTCCCGGCCTGCACTTCTATGCACTCAACAAATCACCTGCGTGCGAGGAAATCCTGAAGTCGCTCGGCGACTGAAAGGAACTGCGTCTCAATTGCTCGCTCAGCCTGGAATCGCCGAAGGAAGACTGACCAATGCATCTCGTCTACTTCGATGAATCTGGGCAAACAGGGACCAACCTGAGCGATCCGGCTCAGCCAGTTTTCGTGCTTGCGGCACTTGTGGTTCCTGAATCGTCGTGGCTTGCCGTGGAAAAAGACTTAGAGTCATCTGCACAAGCATATTTTCCTCCGCCTCGGCCTGATCCGTTCGAGATCCATGCCACTGCACTACGGAACGGCGAAGGCTACTTTCGGCAGTTTGCCGTCAACGATCGTATCGCTTTTCGTGATGCCTGGTTGAACATTGCGGACAAGCACGGTCTCAAACTGATTTACCGCTCGATTGTGAAAAAGCGGCTTCACGACTGGACTCAAAAGACGTTCGGTTCGGGAGTCTTCATCAATCCCCACGTCGTGGCTTTTCCGCTCGTGGCCCGAGTTGTGGACGAGTACCTTAAGGCTCAGCCCGACTCACCGCTGGGCATCTTCATCGCGGACGAAAATCGGGAAATCATCGGCGACGTGGAAAAGGCGATCAAGCTGCTGCGCGGCATCGAAGGCACCTTGAAGCTCGGACAGATTATCGAAAAAGGCTTCTTCATCGACTCGGCAAAGAGCCTTCTAGTTCAGCTTTGCGACCTGTGTGCGTATAGCGCCCGGAAGAAAGAGGAAATCGCCACTGGTCTGGCTTCCAAGCCGATTGACCAACGCGGCATTGAACTGATTGAGCCGCTGATTCACCGGGGCAACGAAGCGTTTCAGGACACCATTGATTGGATGTTCGCTCAGCAAAAAAAGGAGCGGCCAGGGGATAAACCCGGGTCGGTTTGAGACCGGCCACACTGGTCGCTAAAAGGTAGTATCGGCCGATCGGGCGGCAAGCGTCAACAGACATCATTTGACGTTCCGTAACCGCTGACATCAATGAAGTTTCACTCGATTATCGAGAATTAGCCCCGTTTCTCGAACCCTGAAGGCGTCAATCATGTCGCGAGCGGCCGTCTCCGAATTCTGTCAGCACATCGCGTTGACTTCCGAATTGCAAAATCGTTTGGAGAGCGGCGTGAAAGCCGGAGCCGGTTGGGATCTGTTTGTCGCGGTGGGACACGAACTTGGTTTCGACTTCACGGCTCAAGAGGCGACGGAATGCTTCGAGCACGAACGTCAACGCCGAGCCGCGTGCGAGTCGGCGAACCATGCCGAGACTCACATTCTGAAACACGCGCCGGTCTTGAGTGATGAAGTCACCGACACGCTCATCTGGCGCCGTGGAGATGCTGATCCTTCCTCAGCCCGTGAGGATGCATTAAGTCTCAGTGGCCTACGTCGCGTCGCCTTGAGTCACGACTGGAGCATCGAACTGTCCGATGATGCCGCCGACGATGATGAAAGTATTTTCAGTTAAGCATCAATTCGCCGGCGCAGGAGTTGTGACTTCGGCCGGCTTTGGCGGTTCGGCTTTGAATTCAAAGGTCGCGATTTTGTGGTGGCCGACGGCGAACAGCGTGTCGCAGGTCTCATTGAGTGCGAACTGATGCACGTGCATCGGCGCTTTCTCTTGGTGAATAGTCTTGCCAGTCTCAACACTGTGAAAACTGACGAACCCGCCACCGTCACCGCCACTGCTGACCAGCCATGTTCCAGCAGAATCAAATGCCTGATGCTCGACGAGCCCTTTGAACTTGTCGTTAACGATCTCATGAACTCGTTTGCCGGCTTGCCAATCGAAGACCTCGGTCCGAGCGTTCGCTTCGAGATGGTCGATGTTCCCAATCTGCCCCGTGCCACCGACCGCTAGCAGCTTGGTGTCCGGAGAAAATGCCAACGACCGAATACCACCGATCGAGTGACGTCGTTGACGCGGATCCCAGGTGTAAAGCGTCGGCGCTTCAACCGCGCCGACCTTCGTGCCAGTGGTCGTTTCCCAAATCGCAACGTGGCCAATCTTGTCTCCGGTCGCGAGATATTTGCCGTCCGGCGAGAACGCAACCGCGAAAAGCATGCTGGGAAAACTGTGCGGCGTGATCGGTTGGTGGTCACTGACTTGACGCAGCAACTCACCAGTCTCGGCGTTCCACAGCTTGCACTGCATGTCATCAGCGACACTAGCGATCGTCTTGCCGTCTGGACTGATGGCTAAACGCCGAATCCATAACACGTGCGCCGCAACAGTCCGAATCGGCTCGCGCTTTTCGACGTCCCACCAAATCAGCTTGCCGTCGTAGCTGCCGGAGACAGCGATGCTCGGAGTGGTCAACACCACGCCGGTGACGTAGCTCTGATGTCCCTCGCCATTGAACGGAACCGGTTGCGGCTTTTCGGCGAGTACGTCAATCTCATACAGCTTGAAGTCAGAACTGCCAAAGATCAGCCGCCCGCTGTTCGGCACGCGCGTCACACAGAACGCGATGCCGGGGAGATTGACTTCCTTCGTCATTTTCAGCTTCGTCGGGTCGGATGTCATGGCATGTTTCCCTGAACAAGGAGCAGGCGAAAAATGGAGGGCGGAAAATAGAAACACTGGAACACTAATCTGCGTGCGGACGAGATTGAGAGATGTTTAACCGCAACGCCATCGGCGTGCGCGAGTCGTATCCACCGCGCCCACGCCGATGGCGTTGGGGTTAAACGACGCGGCCTTTGGCCGCAA
>JAYVSP010000581.1:0-5652 GCA_043775215.1 Planctomyces sp.
CGGTTCCGCCGGATAGAGTCACCGTCGTCATCGAAGCGGAAACGTTAAACGTATCGTTCCCGTCCCCGCCAGACAGAGTCAGACCAGTGGATGCTGCCGCCATGTCGAACGTGTCCGCGCCGACTCCCCCTTGCAACGTCGTGAAACCTGAGAATGTCAGCGAGAAGGTCAACGACTGGCTCACTTCGGAGTAGGTGCGAGTTGTGCCGAGCGACCACGTCGCCGCCGTGGTCGCATCACTCTTTCCGGTGAGCGTCGCGGGACCCCCTCCCGTCAAAACGTCAATCCCTTTGCTCGTGCCAGTAATGATGGATGCCATCGCCGAGAACGACGCGCCGTTGTTGGTCATCGCCGTGATCGTCACGTTGCCGGTCGGAATCGTGAGCGAGTCCAATCCGGCCCCGCCATCCAGGCTGCCACTCAATGAACCAGTGGTCGCGCCCGTGGTGAAGACAAATGAGTCACCTTCCGCCCCGCCGTCGAGGTTTTCGAAACCTGAAAAAGCAATCGTCGTGTTTACCGTCCCTGAATTTGTTCCATTGATCGCGAAGTTATCCGCCGAGCTCGTTCCGACAAGCGAGTCCGACAGGCCACTCGCGGACAGGGACTCGATCCCAATGAATTTCGAGAGATCGACAGACACTGAATTGCCCGTTGCGGGAGTGAATGTCACGGTATCGGCGGTCCCTGCCGACCCATTAATCATTCCTGTCAGGCTGCCCCCACTGTTGAAATTGAACTGATCGTTGTCACCACCACCAGTCAGGTTTTCAAAGGACGTAAATGTGACTGAGCCAAGAGTCACTGCATCCACACCGGTGATGGTAAAAGTATTCGCGGTTGCCAATCCCACCAAGGTGTCACTCAACGAACTTCCGGAGACATTTTCCACGCCGGTCAATCGACTAAAATTGAGAGTGACCAAAGCGGCAAATGTCACGGTGTCGGCGGTACCATTCCCGCCAACCAATGTCGCGTCTGCATCGTCGGCGCGAAGCACGTCATTGTCATCACCACCATTGAGGCTGTCCGCACCGCTCCCGCCATCCAAGGTATCGGCTCCAACACCACCGAGGAGACTGTCGGCATCGCTACCCCCATCCAAAGAATCAGCACCACCGCCACCGCTGAGGGTGTCATTGCCGGCTCCACCAATCAGGATGTCATCAATCGATCCCCCTATCAGACTGTCATCACCACCTTGTCCATCCACGCGGTTCGCTCCCCCACTGCCGTTTAGGGTGTCATTTCCAGCTCCTCCTGTGATCAAGTCATTGCCGGAGCCTCCAAGAACAGACACAGCGAAACTTCCGGTCCCTGTGATGGCGGATGCGACAAATGTATCGTCGCCGGTGTTGGCATCGAAAATGAACGCGCCGTGAAATCCCGTATTCACCGGACTGTCTCGCAACGAACCGTCGAGCGTCAAAGAATCATTCGCAGTCGTACCGTTGATGGTGAGGCTCGTGATGTCATCGATCCATGAGCATTGGACGAGATTGGTGCCGTCGGATTTGCGAACGAACAGGTCAGTCCCCACTCGCAGGACCGTGAATGGTCCACCTGTGGTGGGCAGTGACACAGTCTGAGTCGTGGAAACGTCGTTGATCCCGATCGTAAAAGATTGGCTTGCCGTCGAGCCATCGGAACTGGTGGCGAGAACGGTGATGCTCAAACTCGCTCCATCCACTTCCCGGTTGATGGCTCCGGCCACCGTCACCACACCCGTCGAAGAATTGATTGCGAACTTTCCACCAGCGCTATTTGTCAGCGAATACGACACGGTGTTGTTCGTCGCATCCGCGTCGCTCGCCGATGCGGTGATTCCAACGACTGTGCCGATGGCGCTGTTCTCGTTAACCGCGTTCGTTGTGGTGTCACTATCCGACGGATACGAGACAGCGAACTCATTGACGTCGTTGATGGCAATCGTGAAAGATTGACTTGCCGTCGAGCCATCGGCACTGGTGGCGAGAACCGTGACGCTCAAACTTGCTCCATCCACTTCCCGGTTGATGGCCCCGGCTACCGTCACCACGCCGGTCGACGAATTGATCGCGAACTTTCCACCCGCGCTGTTTGTCAGCGAATACGCCACGGTGTTGTTCGTCGCATCCGCGTCGCTCGCCGACGCGGTGATTCCAACGACTGTGCCGATGGCGCTGTTCTCGTTAACCGCGTTCGATGTGGTGTCACTATCCGACGGATTCGAGACAGCGAACTCATTGAGGTCGTTCAAGGTCACGATGACCGTTCCCGTTGCCGTATGCAGCCCGTCGGAAACGGACGTCGTCAGAGTGAAGCTAGCAACTTGTTCGCGGTTCAAGTCTCCAGAATCGTTGACCGTGATCGTCCCGGTGTTGGAATTGATGGCAAACGGCAAAGATCCATCGCCATCCACGTCGATGTTTCCCGCCGTGATCTGCCAATTGCTGAATGTCGTCGGAGTCACGTCCGCATCCGTCGCAGTGACCGTCATCACGCTGGTTCCATTATTCAGGTTCTCGTTGATCGACTGACTTTGCCCCGCAGACACCACAGGAGGGTTATCGTTCACATCGTCGATCGCGACCGTGAATGATCGAGTGACCGTCGTCGTGCCGTTCGTGGCATTCACGGTGAGATGGCGAGTTGTTCCCAAGCTTCCTTCGCAATCGAGCAGCGCGTGATTTGTCACGGTCACGACACCAGTCATGGAATTGATCGCGAACCCAGCGTTCTCGTTATTGCTGGAGGGCAATGAATACGTCACGTTGGAACCAGCGATCTCGCTGGCCGCCACGGTCAGACCGAGCAATGCCCCGTCACTGGCTCCCTCGCTGACGTGCAGCCCCGCGAGTATTTCGACGTTCGTGTACTTCACCAGCGACGTGACCGCAGTCGCTCCGCTGCCGTAGGTGACTTGAATGAAGCCGCTCGCCGAAGTCGTCGCGAACCACGCGGTGGTCACATTGCTTCCAACAATCGTGAGCGTGTCATTTCCATCGCTACCGTCAAAAGTGAGCAAGCCACCGTTCGGGATCGGATTGCCTTGCCTGAAATCAATCCGCAACTCATTCGCCGCCGCATCCCCAGCGGCGACAATTTTCCGAAACGCATTCGCGGTCGCGGGATTGCCATTACTGACTTGAATATCGCCCGTGCCGATTCGCGACACCGTGACCGCTGTGCTGCCGCTCAATGCCACGGAAACGTCGGTCCCCGACACCTTCTTCGACAAGTCGAGCACATACGTGCTGGACGCGGCTTGGAATAGCCCCATCGTGCTCGAAAACATCAACAGGCTTCCGTCCGGCGAAGCGTTGATGTGAGCCTGGTTGTCGTAATTCGACGTGTCATTGTTATAGGTGTATCCCAACTGCACGTTCGGTCTGTCACCATCGAGCCAAACACCAAGGATTTCGCCTTCATTGACGGTTCCGTGGTTCCCGTTCACGCCACTTCGTAGCCCGTAATCTACGAAGGCATAGCCTGGATTGAGGATGTTTGTTGCCGTGAAGTGAGACGGACTGGCTTCTTTGAACCTGATCGATTCACCAGAATCATGAGTTGCGATCGCAGTGCCCGTCGTCTTTCGGACAACCGTCACGTCAGTCGCATTGCTGACTGCGGTGACATCCATTTCTTCAGAGCCGACAAAGATCGCAAATGGCGTGACTGGAAGATTCGCCGTCGAGAGGAGATGGACCGTCGTGTCTTGTTGGCTATTCGTCAAATACTGGGTGAGAGTCAATGATTGGACGGAGTCTGGGGTCGTGTATCCGTGATACTTTTTGTCGGTTGCGTTGTATGAGATGACGCGGCCGAGACCGCTCGAATCAGTCGAAGCGAGAGTGATCGTACTGGTCTCACCGGGTGGCGTGGCGGGTTGAGTTAATGCGGAAAGAGCGGTTCCAGTCCATTGCTGTGAACCCCCGACGATGTGGATATCGCCACTCGCCGACTTCGCGAAAACCGGATGCTCCCAATAGAACGGGAAATATCCCAGATCGAACGAAGCTGAAGTTTCTGAACGGAAATAGCCGCCTATTGTGGCCGTAGACGGAGTTGAGTTCGCGTATGCAACCGGCAATTCGTGTGGGATGAGACGCTGCGCAAAATTGGATTCATCGAAGGCGACTTGCAATATTCGCATCATCGGTTTGGCGTTCGCGTCTTTGTAGCCGACCATCACGAACTGCCCGTCAGGCGAGTACCAAATCGCTTGCTTATCGACGTTGTCTTTCGTGGGCGGCGACGTCAATCCGGATGGATAGAAATTTTCCGGTAACCCACTCAATTGTTTCTCGGCAAAGATGACTGGCGATCCGTTGGCGAACGACTCCGTCAAATTCACGATCAACACGAATCGCTGATCCGTCGCGTCAACGGGCTTGTCAACGTAGATCGCGATGTATTCCGCACCGTTACGGTAGGCGATGCTTTCGCAGCCCTGATCATGCTGAAACGTTAATCCCGTGAATGTGATGGTTTGATCTGACGGAGTTGTGGCCGAGACATCAAGGCGGCGAACGATCTTGTTTTGCGTCGCAATCAAGCTGTATTGCGCATTCGGGGTTGCCGGATTCACGCTCCACAGCCAGTCCTTTGCCGGAAAAGTCCCTGCCACATTGGTGAGCACGTTTGCGGTGTTCGCCGCATTCGCAGGATTGGAAACATTCAACAGCAAACTCGCCGCGATCGCAGGATTGTTGGAAGGGTCCACGGTTTGTAAGCGCGCAAAATTGTCATCAATGTTCCACGCCGGATCGGTCACATAACGGTTCTTGGTGATTCCGCCCCAAACGTTCCCGGTGGCGTTCACGATCGCCGTCCCCGCATTCCCTGAAATCTGGGTCAAACCAACGCTCGCCAAATTTGCTGGAGCCGTTGGTAACCAAGTTGGGACGCTGTGTGAATTGATGTTTTTCAACTCCGTTCCGGCTTCGTCAGTCCCGGTTTGATTCACTCGCAAATCATCTCGGTTTGCATCGACGGCAGTGCCGACCATTTCGTCCGTGACAATGAACCAGTCGTCGCTTGGGGTTGTATCGCCAGCGTCTAGCGTGTTCTCAACGTAGTCGTCGAAGACCGTGGAAAGCGTGTCACCGGGGACCATTCTAAAGTACTCAGCGAAACTGTTCCCATTGCTGTTGGTCAGCTTGTCGATCCGCGTTGCATAGTTGCTGTCTGCGGTGTTCTTCCACCGGTCAAGAAGATTTGAGAGCTGCTTACCGTAAGCTCCGCTCTCGTACTGAATCGCACCGCCGATCAGGATGTCGCCGCCACTGCCCCCGTTGAGCGTATCCGCGCCGTATCCGCCAACGATCAAGTCGGCTCCTGGTTCCGTCACCGCGATCGTCGTGTTATCGATGACGATGTTCCCTTCCCCCAACGTGTCGTTGCCCTGCCCACCCAAAAGAATGTCATTCCCCCCTTCACCCACCAAGCGGTGGCGCTCGCGCATCTCAATTGCAAGTTGAACGTCACGAGGATTCGAGGAAGACTTCAGCAGGAGTTCTGTAGCCGAGGCATTTGCGCGGGCGATTGTTGATAAGAGTTTCGACACGGCGCATGTCGGCCCAGGTGATGGTTCGGAAGTCGATCCCTTTGGGGAAGAATTGTCGAATTAGGCCGTTGGTATTTTCGTTCGTACCACGTTGGTGCGGACAG
>JAYVSP010000582.1:0-10105 GCA_043775215.1 Planctomyces sp.
GCCGTTCGGATTTCGGGCGTTGTGTTTCTTTCGGATTTGGTTCTTTGGTTTTCGGATTTGCGGCTTCGCCGCGCTATTTTTTACCCTATTTCTCTCGCCCGCGAAAACTTGACTCAACTGCAACAACTTTCGGAAGCAGAGGAGTCTAATGTTGCCAGTATCGTGATCGTTGGGCTTATTGAACGTCGGGAGCAGAATGATGCATGCGATCGAATTCATCACCGAGTTGAGCGAGCAACCCGTTCTGACTGTTCCACGCGAAGTCGCCGCTCAACTTCCTAAGCGAGGGCAAGCTCGCATCATCGTCTTGACGTCGGACGAAAGCGGCAACGACACCGAATGGCGTCAGGCGGGTTACGAACAGTTCATGCGAGATGACGCCCCCGAAGACGCAATCTACGACGGCGTGCCATAGATGTTCCCTAGATGACGGTTTCAACGGGTCGTAATGGGACGACCTAAAGACGCTTCCGTCGTCCGCGCGGCGCGGAGCCACACGCGGCATTGGCGAGATTACTTCTCACCCTCCGACAGCGCCTTGAAATAGTTTTGCAGCAGCGATTCGTACCCTTTCGGATAGCCGTCGTCGCTGGCTTGGCGGATTTCTTGCCGTAATTCTTTCGGCAGTTCACGAGCACGATTCACTCGAATGCCGTTTGCCGAATCGACGTCGGTCATCGTCGCTCGCAGTTGGCCGAGCGCGGTTTTGCGTTTAGATGCCGCGTCTTCGTAGCGCAGGTTCTTGAGATCGTCTTCCGATTGCTTCATCAGGTCGATGGCTTTCGTCAGTCGGCGACCGGTGAGACTCGACGTCTCCAACTGCTTGGCGACTTGCTCAGCCTTCTCGCGCAGGCCGGCTTGTTTTTCGCTGAGCCGTTCCATGTCGCGCACGAAGTCGGGCGGAGTTCCCCCTTGCAGTCCTTTGCGTCCCGAACCCGCTTTCTTGCCGCCGCCGGTCGAACCGTTCGGATCGGCCGGTTGTTCTTCCTTGAGCCGTCCCGGTTCGTAGCGTTCATTGCCGAGCCGCGCGGGTGTTTTGCGGCCGGGAAGATTGCGAGACGATTCGCCGACCGCTTGTCCCGATGACTTGCCGCGCCGCCCGTCGCCCGATCGTCCAGTGACCTCTTGATTGTTCGGCAGGTCGTTGCCCGTTTTGCCCTTCGCGCTGAATGAGCTGATCGGCCCGTCGGAGACTCCCCAGCCCGCTTGATTCAGGTTGTCGCCCCACGCCGAAGTCACGTCGTCCGCCTCTTCGTCGAACTCTTCCTCTTTTTGCATCAGTTCGCCGATCAAATCTTCCAGAGCATTCGGCAGCGGCATTTCGGGAATGTCGAACGGCTTCTTGTCGAGCGGTTCCTCCTGCACCCACTTGACCGAATCGGGAGCGTCCGGCATCCACAGTTCCAGGTCCTCCAGCATCTCGGTCGCCTTGCTGATGCCCAAGTCCTCCAGAGCGACCTCCATCTTCTGAGCCTGCGGGCGCTGTGACTGCTTCTCGATCTCCTCGAACACGCTGTTCACATCCTTGCGTAGTCCGAAGTCATCGACAAAACCGGTCGGCAGCTTCGTCAGTTCATCAACTTTGCCCTTCGCCCATTTGCCGAACTTGTTCAACGCCTCGTCGAACTGCTTGAGCGGTTCCAACTCTTCCTCGGACAATTCCTCGACCGGCTTCTTCGGCATCTTTTCGAGGTTTGCAATCGACTGCGTCTGATCGTAGATATTCTTATCCAACTCATTGATCAGCTTGCCGAGCGCATCCGTCACCTCTTTGTGAGCCGCCGCGTCTTTCTTGGCGAGCTTCTTCAACTCCTTGCGGGCCTGCTCCGCCTTCTGCAACCGGGCCAGCAACTCTTCCAACTTGCGAATGATCTCATCCTGCACACCGAGCGACCGTTCGCGCATCCGGTGTACCTTGATGTCGTTCTCCGTGTCGCGAGCCGCTTCAAACAGCTTCACCGCCTCCGCCATCGGCCCGGAGTGCAGTTCATCCAGAGCCTTGACCATTGTGGCCAACGGCAGCGCCCCACGCTCGACCGCGCGCGCCAGCTTCGACGTCTGCGTCCGCACCTTCGACTGCCGCAGGATGAGCGACGCGAATGCCGCGTTCGACGCCGTCTGCGCCCGGTTCTCGCGCTGCAGCCGTACGAGCTCTTCGAGCACTGCCGCCAAGTCATCCAACTGCACTTCCAGATTCGCCCGCACCTGCTCCGGAGTCACGAGGAAAATCGAGTATCGCCGTGACTCGGCGACTCCCGGCCCGGTGATGTTGTTTCGATCACTGGCCACCGCCCAATACTGAATCAAGTCTCCCGATTTGAACGAGACTCCCGCGACTGCGGATTTGAGGTCGAGTAAGTGGGCGTTGTTCGCCTCGTGGGGCAGGTTTTCAACCTGCCTCGAACTTTCGGGCAGGTTGGAAACCTGCCCCACATGGGGAAACACCACCAGTTCGCGGACGGTCGGATCATCGTTCACTCGAAACAAAACCTTCGTCGTCCCCAGCCCAAAGTCATCGCGCGAATGAATCCCCAGTTCCAGAGACTCGCCCGGCCTAAGCTGCACGTCTTTACCCGGCTTGGTGATCGTCACCTGCGGCGGCTGGTCCTTCACCAACGTGATCGAACGCCACAGCGAATTGCCATTGTCGTACCCGTCCGTATCGACCAACCGAATTTGATATCGCGTCGGCGCTTTGACGAAGCGTCCCTCAACCCCGACTTCGTGCGGCTGCTTCGCGATCGCATCCGACCACAACACGAACGAGCCGGTCCAGGTCGTCGCTTCCTTGCCGCGCAGCAATTCGATCAACGCTCCCGACTCGGTCCGCAGCACCGCTTCGCGCAGCGGCTTTGTGGCGACCAAAGTCATCTCGACCGTCGTCCCCGCCAACGACGCAACCTCGCCCGTAGCCGAAGTCGTGAGACTTCGGTCAGTATCGGCAAGACTTCCGTCCGAACTCTCACGAGTTCGGCTACGAGCGTATGCCGGCAGACGATACGCGATCTGCAACGAGTCCACTTGCGGCCGTTTGACGATCTCAACAGACCGCTCGCTCGACCGAGCATCTCCCGCCTCAATCACGAACGAGAACGATTGCTCAACATCCGGCAACACCGCGCGAAACCGACTCGCCTTTCGAGACTCCGCAGACATCGGCAAGACCCGCGTCCGACCATCCGTCGACCGCACATGCAATCGAGCCATACTCGGTAAAACGCCGCCGACCTCCACCGCGACTTCCACCGCGCTTCCTTCCGGGAACCGAGCACCGGTCTTCGGCTGAATCGAATCGGGCACGATCCGCGTTTCGGTGTACGGCGCGATCTCCGCAAACGGCAACAACACGCGCGACATGGCGTTCGCAAATCGCGGCGACAGCAGCAATCCGACAACAGCCACCACGGCGATGCCTGTGGCAATCGCTGCGCGCCGCACCGGGCGACGATCCAAGCAATCCGCAAAATCCAAATCGCGAGTTGCGGTCGCCGCATCGGAAACAATCTGTTCAATGATCCGCTTCGACCCCGGCTCCGTCCCGCGTCCCAACTGCAACGCGTTGATCAACCGATTCCTCAATTCGGGATGTTTCTGTTCGACCAGCGCCGCAAAAAAGTCGTCGCGCGCATCCTCCAGCCAGCGCCGCGCCACCAGCGAGGACGTCCCAGCCAGCAGCGCCGACGCCCACATCGCCGTCGAAATCCATCGCCCGCCCGCTCCCCAATGCAGCAACGCATCGGCACCCGCCAACAAGATCAACACGCCCGCCACGATCGCGACTAACAACAATCCGCCCGACGCCACGCGAGTCGATCGCCACTGTCGGCGGAGAGTCTCCAATTCGCCAATGAGTTGTGGATAAGGCTGTGTCATTGTGGGCTCCTTGTTGAGCGGCGTGCGGCAAATCAGAAATACCAGGAGCGAAGTAGAAACCGGCGGCAATTCGCTGACAAGGGCCGAGTCCCCCGCCGAGTGCAACGGCAGAGTGGGCGTTGTCGAGTCTAAGCTCCTGAATTAGGATCACCCCGTCCATTTTCGATCCGTTTCCGAGAAAGACACGATGGCCCAACAACTCAATCGGCGAGCCTTTTTGCGCGGCACGGGGATTTGCCTGGCGCTTCCCTTCTTGGATGCCATGCGGCCCACATTTGGCTCCGGTGCGAAGGGGACCGAGCCACCGCGTCGCATGGTGGCGATCGAGACGAACATGGGCATCCTGCCGCAGTTCTTTTTTCCGGAGAAAGCCGGTCGCGACTTTGAACTCACTCCGTATTTGGAACGGCTCGCGGGACACCGGCAGAACCTGACGGTGTTCTCTGGCGTGAGCTTGCCCGGCGTGACGGGCTCTCATGCGGCGGAGAAATGTTTCCTCACGGGCACGCCGCATCCCGAACGCGGCGGGTTTCGCAACGGAGTGTCGCTGGACCAGTTCGCTGCCGAGCAAGTCGGCAACAAGACACGCTATCCGTCACTGGTGTTGGCGATGAGCAGCGAAGGGGGGCAAACACTGAGTTTCACGCGCAGCGGCGCTCCGATCTCCGCCGAGCGAAGTCCCAAAAAGTTGTTTCAAACGCTGTTCGTGCAGGGCAAGCCGGATGAGGTTACGGCCAACGTCGAAGCCCTCCAGCAAGGCCGCAGTATGTTGGACTTTGTCAGCGAGCAGTCACAACGCTTGAACCGCTCGCTGTCGAAAGCGGACCAGCGGCGCATGAACCAGTATCTCACCTCGGTGCGAGAGCTGGAGCAGCGATTGCACTCGTCCGAAGAGTGGGAGTACAAGCCGAAACCCAAGGTCGATGCGAAACCGCCGGAGGACATCGACGACGCTCGCGAGTTCGTGAAGAAAACGCGGTTGATGTTCGACGTCATCAAGCTCGCGCTGGAGACCGACTCGACGCGGCTGATCTCGTTGTTCATCGACACGACTGTGATCCACAACATCACGCATCACGGCAACCGCCCTGAAGTGCTGACCGAATTGCGCGGCCACGAAGAAAAACAATTTGACGCACTCAACAGCTTCCTCACCGCACTCAACGACACCAAAGAGGAAGGCCAATCGCTGCTCGACCGGACGATGGTGCTCTACGGAACCTGCATGGGGAGCGCGAACTCGCACTCGAACGTGAACCTCCCTGTGCTCCTCGCTGGCGGCGGATTCAAGCACGGCCAGCATCTCGCGTTCGATTCGCAAAACAATTACCCGCTGAGCAATCTCTTCGTTTCGGTGCTGCAACGGTTGGGCATAGAGACCGATGCGTTCTCGACTGGCAAGGGAACGTGCCGCGGGTTGGAGATGGCGTGAGTTCAGAACGGCAACACGGAGACAACAAATGAGCCAGATCAACCACCTTGCCAACCGGCCGATAGATCCAAACTTCATCGAGAAAGTGATGTACGCCCGCAGCAGATCTATCGGCGAGAAGATTCTCGATGGACCAAGACTGTTCGACCTCGATTGCGATCTTGAATGCATTCGCATCCGCGCACAGTTTCCGACGTTCAATGATGAACAAGTCGAGCAGGAACTACATCTCCGGTTGACGATCGCTCGGCAGATTGATGAAGCGGGAATCTACCGAGACACCGGTGTTGGTGACTTGGGCATGCCAGAAGAGGAGTTGTCAAAGCTCATTGAGCGAGCCGCAGATTCTGAGGAAAAATGATGCGACGAAAGCTTGTCCGTATTCTGCTACTGTTATTCCTGATTCCACTTTATGAGTTGGCAGCACAGCCGCCGAACGCGTTGTTCCAAAAGCATTGTTTCGAGTGTCATGACACCGACTCTAAACAAGGCGGGCTGGATTTGAGCACGCTTAAGCTCGACCTGTCGAATGCCGACAACTTTGCTCGCTGGGTCAAGATCTTTGAACGCATCGAGTCCGGCGAGATGCCGCCCAAGAAACAGCCTCGGCCGCCGGTCGCGGATCGAGACGCGGTGCTGAAGTGGCTGAAGGCGTCTCTCATTCAGGCCGAGCAAGACGCATTTCAGGGCGAGCCGAGAACCGGAGTACGGCGGCTGACGCGGGCCGAGTATGAGAACACCGTCCGCGATCTGTTCGACATGCCGGGCATCGCGTTGCAGGGGAACTTGCCAGCGGATGGTTCGGCTCACGGTTTCGACAAAAACAGCGATGCGCTCGACATCTCACACGTCAACATGGCCAAGTATGTCGAAGCGGCCGATCACGCGCTGAACTTGGCGATTGCTACGCAGCCGCAACCGCCGACTGTGCAGAAGCGGCGGATCTCGCTGGCGAACAGCGGCGGCTTTGTGGCTCACGTCATCATGAATGGCGACGGCGTTTTGCTGAAGGACAAGCAGCCCGATCCCGAATTTCCGCCCGCCGGCGAACAGAATCACATCGACGAGGGTGCTCACGAGCGGATCGGCTCGTTCCGCAACGGAGCGAGTGTCGGGTTGTTTCGCCACGAAGACGAATCGCTCAGCCCGTATTTCATCGAGCACGTCACGATCTATCCGGGCCGTTACCGAGTCCGCACGTCGCTGTGGAGCTTTCAATGGGACAAGGGCAAAGTGCTGCCGTCACGCGGGACCGAGGCGGCTCGGCTTTCGGTCGTGCAACTCACTGGCGACGGTCGTGGCGGACAGCATCCGAGCTATGTGCTCGGTTACTTCGACGCGCCGTCGATCGACGCGCAGGAACATGAGCTTGTCACGTGGCTGAATCACAACGAGCTCATCGGCTTCAACGTTGCATCGCTCGCGCCGGTCGCGAACTACAACCGCAAAGGCCGAGCAATGGCTTTCACCGGGCCGGGTATTGCCTGCGATTGGCTCGACATCGAAGGACCGCTGCACGAGGTCTGGCCGCCACACAGCCATCGCATGTTGTTCGGAGATTTGCCGCTGGTCGAATTCAAGCCGGCCGAGCATCCCGGTGTGCGTCCGCCGCAACGTAAACAAATCCGACAATTGGGAGCCGGCAGGAACCGCCCCGATCCGCCGCAGGGCTTGTGGACGGTGGCCAGCGATCAACCGCTCGTCGATGCCGATCGCCTGCTGGCGTCGTTCCTGCCGCGCGCGTTTCGACGGCCTGTCGCTGCCGACGTGCGTCAGGCGTATGTCGCCAAAGTCGAGGAGCGACTAAAAGCCGGCGACTGTTTCGAGACCGCAATGCGCTGGACGTACCGAGCAGCGGTGTGCTCACCCGATTTCCTGTACCACGTGGAGTTCCCCCACCGACCCCGTGTCGGTGGTGAAATGCCTTTTGGCTACCGTGCCACTTCGACAAAGGAAGAATCAGGCTTGGTGACTCCGAATAGCGACAAGGCCACTTCGGGTAGCGACAAGGCATTTCACCACCGACACGGGGTCGGTGGGGGAAGGCTGGACGATCACGCCCTCGCGTGCCGCCTGTCCTATTTCTTCTGGAACTCGCTGCCGGACGAACGACTGGTAAAGCTCGCCGATGCCGGTTCGCTGCACGATCCGAAAATCCTCAAAGCCGAGGTCGAGCGACTGTTGCGCGATCCGAATTCGCAACGCTTTATCGAGGACTTTCTCGGTCAATGGTTGAAGCTGCGGCAGATTGCAGCAACCGATCCTGACAAGAAGCTCTATCCCGAATTCAGTCCGTACTTGCAGGACTCGATGGTTGCCGAGACGCGAGCCTTCTTCCGCGAGCTGATGGAAAAGGATCTCAACGCCAGTCATTTCGTGCGCTCGGAATTCGCGATGTTGAACGAAAAGCTCGCGACGCACTACGGCATTCCCGGCGTGAGCGGCTCGCAGGTGCGCCGCGTCGTGTTGCCGCCAAATCACCCGCGCGGCCCCTTTCTGACTCAGGCGGCGATTCTGAAAATCACGGCCAACGGCACGACAACGTCACCGGTCCCGCGCGGTGCGTTCGTGATGGCCCGATTGCTCGGCCAAGAACCTGATCCGCCGCCCGCAAATGTCGCCGCGATCGAACCGGACGTGCGCGGAGCGAAGACGATCCGCGAGCAACTCGACAAACACCGCAGCGACATGATCTGCGCATCGTGTCATGCAAAGATGGACCCGCCCGGTTTCGCGTTGGAAGCTTTCGACGTGATCGGCGGCTGGCGCGATCGTTACCGCTCGATCGGCGACGGCGACCCGGCTCCGCGCGGTTCGATCGATCCGTTCATCGGCATCAGCTTCAAGCTCGGCCCCCGCGTCGATTCGTCTGGAAGTCTGCCGGACGAGCGAGAGTTCAAAGATGTCACCGAGTTTCAGGCACTACTCGCCACCGATGCCCAACGCCTATTGCAAAACCTCGCGCAGCAGTTCGCCATTTACGGTACCGGCCGCGACATCGCCTTCAGCGACCGCGACGAGATTGCCGCCATCGTCGATCGCACACAGAAACAAAGTGGCGGCATTCGCACGCTGATTCACGAACTTATTCACAGCCCTCTTTTCCAAGCCAAGTGAGCCAAGAGCATCATGGAGCAATCCATCCGCATCGCGATCCTGTGTCTGTTCGGAGTTGTCAGCCTACCTGCCGCCGACGACAAGCCGGCCGAACTACAACCGGTCAAGCACCGAGTCACCGGTCTGTTCTCGCCCGATCGACAGACCGACCTGCGCGAGGTCATGAAGAAATTGCCAGACGTGAACCTCGTCAGCATTGACTATCGGAACTCCGAAGCGACGTTCCAATACAACGCCGACAAACTCTTCAACCGCCCCAAGTCCGAACAAATCCCTGAGCGGTTCGACAACTTGTTGGGGTCCATCTCCAATTCAACGTTTGGTATCCGTCCGCTCTGCACGACACCAAAAGACAAACTGGAATTCATCGAAATTGCCGTCGTCGGCCTCGACTGCAAGGGATGCTGCCTCGCGGCCTATGAGGCGATCTACAAAATCGACGGTGTCGAACAAGCCACCGCCAGCTTTCGAGATGGCTTGGTCACCGCGCTATTCAATCCAGAAAAGACGAATCGCGCCGCATTGGAAGAGGCATTGAAGATGAAACGTGTCGATTTGGATGTCATGAAGAAATGATCCGCTCTACCGACCCGAAAGTTGCTTCAAAGTTTTCCCGCCGCGCATTGGGCGACCATGAGTGTCGTCCAGCGACCTTCATTCACGTTGAAGTAAACGCGCTGACCGTCGGCACTGAAGGCGGGATGTGGATGATTGTGTCGCCAGGTGGTTGCACCTTTGGTGTTGCCGAAAATATGGAGCAACACGAAATCGTCCTTCTGGATTGATCCCACGGCCACGGCCCAGTCACCCGGTTTGCCGTAGTTCACGCTCTCGTCGCAAAGCCTCGGCGATGACGGCCAATGGCACCCGTTCATGAAGGCTCACTACCGGCGGAAAAAAATAGCTCAACACTTCTCACTTCGTGGCTGGAAAATGCGTTTCGACTCCGATGCCCAGCCGAATGCAGTGCAAAGTGCAGGTCTCCAGAATGCCGCTGCCGCTTGGCCAATCAATCGTATCGAGATTATCGAGATACACGATGACTCACCGTTCGTGGAGCCTGCGGTCAATTCAAGCGGCGGGGTCTGGAAACCCGCGCGGAGCGCGAATTCCGTAGCTGTTTCATCTTGAGTCGTTTCTGCAATTGCGAATAGGCTCCGCGCATTGTAGTTCCTACGCAGCAGACTGGGCCGGGAGGCGTTGTACGGAGAGTTTTCCTCCGTTTTGCGGACGCCTCGAAAGGAACCAAGCCCTTCATGGATGAAAGGTCGTTGGCATGGTCGCGTTAAGACAATGGCGCTGGGTGAGCCTGCTGGTGTTTTCCGGACTCGTGATGCAAGCGCTGGGCTGTGGGACAATCTTCTGGCCTGAGCGAAAAGGGCAACCCGCCGGGCGGCTTGATCCCAAGGTGGTGACTCTCGACGCGATCGGGATGATCCTGTTTATCGTTCCTGGTGTGATCGCCTTCGCCCTGGACTTCAACAACGGGACGATCTATCTCCCACCGGATCAACAGTCTCGCAACACCCCGACTGAATCCGATTGGATCAAAGCCTCGATGTCGAGAAAGTCTCCCACGCCCACCGAGATCGAACACATCGTGTTGGAGAAGACCGGAAAAAAGATCCGCCTGCAATCGGGACTCTATCGAGCCGTCCAACTGAACTCACCAGCCGAACTGGC
>JAYVSP010000583.1:0-5230 GCA_043775215.1 Planctomyces sp.
TCGCCACCTCTCGCGTAGCACTCACGTCACTACCGCGCGCACACCTCGCCTGACTCCGCGTCAGCCCGCGCCCTGCTGCGCACAGATTGGACAGCTACAATCCAAAACGTCCCAGTCTGGATCGTCGGCAATGACGAACAATGCCGTTTCCTCGTTCTCTGCCACGCTCACGACATCAGCAGGCGCAATCGCAGGTGGCGGATCAAAATCGCTCTTGAATCTCGCCAACTGCTGGCCGCCCGAAGTAATGATCTTCCCGTCCGCCTGCAGCGCAACGAATTTACCAGAACTTGCGACGCTTCCATCCGTGCCGAATGACGTATCCAAACTTCCATCCGTGTTGTAGCGGGCAATTCCGTCACCCGCGACGATGATTTTTCCGTCGGATTGCCAGACTCTATCGAACGTGCCATTCTCGACACGACTTACCGCGCCGTCGCCGTCAAACGACGTGTCCAAAGTCCCATTGCTGTTGTAACGAGCGGATGTGAAATTGCCGTTACTTGTCTGAGCGACGACGATCTTGCCGTCCGCCTGCAACTCCAAACGGGAGGCACGAAAATCCAGCGTCAGCTTGCCGTCTTCATCCAACGACGTGTCCAGCGAGCCATTGCTGTTGTAGCGGGCTAAGGTATGAATGAATTGACCAACGTAATATCCGATGTCCTCTTCTCCTGTAACGACAATTTTCCCATCGGCTTGGATCGCAATCTTATCGACGTCGCCACGGTATCCGAAAGGCTGCGTTATCTTGCCGGTACCATTGAACGAAGTGTCGAGCGAACCGCTATTGTTGTAACGTTCTAACCCCTTACGTCCGGCCAAGAGAATTTTGCCATCCGTCTGTATCACCATGCCTGTCACTCTCGCATACTGGGACGTATCGGAATCCAGCGTCCGCGGGCCGTAAGGTGCGAATGACCAGTCCCGACTCCCGTCCGTGTTGTAGCGGACTAATTCGAACGCAGTGTGCCACACGGTTACGAAGCGCCAGAAGCCGTCGATGCGATAGTCTCCGTGACGTTCTTGTGTTTCTGTTACGGATCTGGTGGCGACGACGATTTTCCCGTTTGCCTGTATGGCCAGTTTGTCGACGTAATCGTTCCCAACGTGATTCGAGATGATCACCCCGGCAATGCCAAACGACGGGTCCGGCAAGCCATCGGTGTCAAAGCGGGCCACCACGAGATCACTGCCCAGAGTTCCTGCGAGGACAATTTTGCCGTCGCTTTGAAGCTGCATTGCGCTAACCGTGAACCCAGTCTCTATCTTTCCCTCGATACCAAAACTTCGATCAACGTCGCCAGCGGTGAGCAGACACCGGTTTTCGAGCGTCTCGGCAGCAGAACATTGTGGCCAAGACGTTTGGCGACGTGCTGACCAGCGGCTCCGCTGCGACCGCCACGCGAAGCGTGATTGGATCAACGAGAACAACGTGGTTAGCCGCATGGCTTGCCTCACTTCTTCCTTGAAGTTTCACGCACGGACACAACACGCAGGACGCCATCAACGTTCCGATCACAGCACGGCGAGGCCCAACAAGCTTGAGCGGTAGTGGGCGTCACCGCGCGAACGGTTGCGGAACACAAAACACGATTGGAAAACACGATTGGGACAGGCACAACGTGCCCAACAAAGTTGTTCGATGAGGGAAGTCGATCACGCCGCTGAATTGGACGAGGAGAGACTGACTTGGCAGGTCGGATGGGCAGGAATGTCAGTCACCGGGCGACTGGCATCGAGAGGGGAGAGTCAAAGGCAGGGGCGGCTTGTAGGTCAATCGTCCCGAAAGCGTCAAGATACTTCTGTTCGCTTGGAACGCCATTGATTCTGCCGGTGCGTCGAATTTCAAAATGCCGCGACGGGCGCGCAGGGCTAGCCCTCGGCGGTTCGTAATACTGTTTCTGCGTATAGTTTTACGACAAATGACATCAGGCATCACGTTTGCAGACGAATAGGTTAGCCCCTCCGAAACCGCGACAAAGTCAGTGGGGGGATTGGGCAAAATCTCGGCGAGTGACGGGGCTCCCATTTTTGCCAGTCGGTCGCGCAGGTTACAGCGAAGACGCCATACACAAGCTCATCGCAGCGCATTCGGCAGTTTGTGCGTGTCACATAGCGGCTCAAAGCTGGATTATCACCAATTCAATCACGCTTTGGTTGCCAAAACCGGCAAAGGTGTGATATCGTCTCACGAAACCGGGCTGGAGAACGTGATACTCTTGTGATGGATCGCAAACCATGAACCAGGATCAAGGCGAGTCTAAAGGCAATCTGACCGGCAATTACCAAGTGCGAATCTTTCGCCCTGCATTCGACGATGTCGAAGGGCTTTGCACTCGCACGAGAGACAAAATTGAGATTCGGCGACACGCCCTCAAGCTTCGATTTTGGCCAAATCAGAACACTTCCGAAGAGAGTGGCCAGATTGTGGACTTGGACTGGTCTTGGATTAAGTCACTCCCCCAATCACGAATCGGAGAACTGCGTATCCATGATGACATTTCGGGGAACGACAATTTGAGGGTGATATTCTTTGTCGGAGAGCCATTGGACATCGTTGAGATGCCTGTGATTTGGGTGTTGAGTGTCTTCCAGAAAAAACGCGATGACTTCACGGCACCACAGATCAAGGTTTTTAGAGGACGAAGATTGCTCGTGTTGGAACGGTTTTACCAACACGCAATCTAGGACTGACGCGGCGGCTAGCTGGTGGCCACGCCGCGTAATCGGAGTCCGATGCGAGCGGCGGGCAGACTCGTCGCGTGAAATTCATAGGAGTGGATGCAATGTCGGCAATCGTCGAAGATCGCAACGAGTTGCGTGAACAGTACACACTTTTGGCTCCCATTGTGAGCCGCTGGCTGCGAGCTTTTGTGGAATGCAGTGACACGGTTCAAGGCGTCATTTGCGAGATGTTTGAAATCATCAACGATCCTGAAACTGATGATGACGACAAGAAAATGGCCAGTCGCACGTTGGTTGAAGCCTTGTTCCCCAAAAGCTTCAACGGAAGCCTCGGAGCGGACCTTGTTGAACTTGAGAATGAGCATCGAACGAATGGCGAGGGAGGCTCAAAAATCATTTCAGAGATGGATGCTGAGGAACAGACGTTTGCCAGTAAAGTCACCACATTGATGGAACAACGAGGCATGACGCAGACCCAACTCGCCGAGGCGATCGGTGTTGGACAATCCGCAATTTCCATGATGCTGAGTCGCCAAGCGCGTCCTCAACGACGAACTGTTACGAAGATCGCGGAAGCACTCGGCGTAGAGGTTGAAGAGCTATGGCCATCCGCAAGCAAGTAGGGTGAGTTCTCAATGGCCCGTTCCTCTGAACGGAGAACGGCCGCGACAGCAACACGTCGAGGCTAGCCCCCACTTAGCCGCGACAAAGTCAGTGGGGGGATTGGGCAAAATCTCGACGAGCGATGTGGCCCCCTTTTCGCCAACCGGACGCGCGCGGCAACCCGATCGGCGACGAACAGCATCAAGCTGCCGCCTTCTCGGCGTTTTTCCTCATTGTCTCCGGCTGGAATAGATTTCGAGCCATTTCAGGGGCGATCCGTTGCCTGTTCATCGCCAACAATGATCTGCTGAACCTGCGGCCTATCACGAGGTTGCGTCCCGAACATCATACCGCCAAATGCTGCTTGACTCTTTGGTATTCTGCAGAGGATACGCTGGCGCTTGCGTTGGCAAAGACGTATCATCCGCCCCATCAATCAGTCGTCCACACTGCGGCATCAGTGGAGCAACAGAGATGGAAACGCTACCGCTTGAGCAAATCGACATCACCGGCGGAACCCGATTGCGGTTCTTTCTGAATGACGACCACGTCGAGGACATCATCGCCGCCTGGAACAACATCGACGCTCTGCCGCCGGTGGTGGTGTTCTGGGACGGGGTCACCTTCTGGCTGGCGGACGGGCATCACCGTTGCGAGGCAGCCCAGCGATCGGGACGACTGCGGATCAACGTCGAGATTCACGACGGCTCACGGCGAGACGCGATCCTCTATGCCTGCGGGGCCAACCGCAAAGATGGACTGTGTCGCACACGCGCCGACAAACGCAAAGCCTGTGGACTGCTGCTGGAGGATCACGAGTGGGGAGTGATGAGCGACCGGTGGATCGCCACGAAGGTGGGCGTGACTCCGGAGTACGTCGCTCTGTTGCGGAACACAATGGTCCTCGGATTCGTCCTACCAGAGGGGCCGATGCCCACGAAGAAGAGTCTCGGTGCTTGGGCTTTTCGGAAGGACGAGTTGGAGCAAAAGCGATTTCAGCGGGCCGTGAAGGAAGCCGAACGTCAACGGCTGGCAGCCGCACGAGCCAAGAGAAAACCGAAGCCCCGAAAGACACTTCTTGGTCATGGAAGATAGCCCCACGGAAACCGCAATAAAGTCGGTGGGGGGATTGGGCAAAATCCACGAGCAATGGGGCTCCCCTTTTCGCCAACCGGACGCGCGCGGCAATCCGGTTAGCGAGGAACAGCATCAGGCTGCCACCTTCTCGACGGACTCGAATTGATCGGCGAGGCGGCGAAGTTCGGCGGCAATCTCAACTCGCCGTTGAGGGTCACGGCTGACGAGGCGACGAACGGCAGCAGTGAACCCGCGAACGATCGACTGCCACCCGGATGTCTTCGCCTTCCGTGTTGGCTTGGCCGTTGCCGTCCGCTTGAGTCCTTTCGCCACGCCATGAATGCTCGCCTTGCCATCGTTGATGTCCGCCACGACTTGCGCCGGCAGTGTGCCGACAGCCACCGCGTCGAGAATCGCCTTCCCCGCCGAGTACGTGTGCTCGCCGACGCCAGCGACTTTGGCACACTCGGCGCGAGTGTCGATCGGCTTGTTGTCCGCCTTCGGCGCTTGCGCCAAAGGCCGGGGACTCACGCCGCCGGATGAGGTCTTCAAGTTCTCACGAGCCATCCGCTTGACGATGACTTCGCGCTTGGACGCCAACGCGATCCGATCCAGGTCGGACAGGTTCCGCCGTCCCGTAGCGTTGTCGATGACGAACAGCATGGCCGCGTCCCGCGAATCGAAGGCCAGTTCCCTGACCTGCGGAGCCACCGGGACACCGCCCCCAGACTTCTGAGCCGCCCCATAAGCCGCCAACCACAATTCCCGCCGCTTGTGACCGTCGAGCACGATCAGTTCCCCGTCTTCATTTCGCCAAGCAATGATCGGAGCCAAGTACCCAAACCGCTCAACACTCGCGCCG
>JAYVSP010000584.1:0-3220 GCA_043775215.1 Planctomyces sp.
TTCTTCTTGTTTTCCAATTCCCTGCCTCCTGTCCTGATCCGTGTTCAATCCGTGTTTCATCTGTGGCAAAAAATCCACGACGTGACCTCCCTGGATTACTGAATGAGCCAACTGTTTTACGTCTCTTTTTCGCGGCGCCCCGTTCGACCGCTTGACGATCTCCTCCATCAGATCATCCCATGTCGCAGTGTCCGACAATCGTTCAACGAGCTGCCGAGCCTCTTCCTGAACCCCACTCAACGTATTCATGACACAATTCCTTCCCCCTGAAAACAGGCGATGAACGACCAATGGAATTCGCCATTTGAGCATGACGTTGATCATTGTCAAAGCGGCATCAAGCGTCAACGTGCCGCAGTTGAGCATGAAGGAATTGTTGACCTGAGTGGTGGTGACAACGGACAGCTCGCCGCTCGTGAGAGTGAATGCATTTGCGGTTGTCAGGCTGTGAACGGTATCAGTTCCCTTATGCCGGCGCCTGGATTCCATGAAATTCACGAGAAGTTCGGCTGCTGGATTGTCCGGGGTCATGTCTTGCCTACAGTCGTTTGCCACCTGCTGTTATTCTGACGGCGGTTGCTCCACTTCACCTCGACTGCAAACGAATCGCCTATGTTTCCGACTTGTCCCGCCTGCAAGCAATCAGTTCTCGACGACGATGCCGAGTATTGTCCGTTCTGTGGTGCCTCGATGAAGGGAGGCAAGCCGGGCAAGGCGCCTCCGCCGAAGCCGGTTGCGCGGCCGGCGGCCGCTCCCAAGGAGAGTCCGGCTGCGGCGGCTCCGGCTGCCGCACCGATCAAAACTCCGGCAAAGCCCGCTCCCGCGAAAGGGAAGGATGACGACGATGATGATCCGTTTGGAGTCGGTGCCGCATCCGCAAGTCGCGCGATCGCATTGTCGCCGCGGCCGATGAAGGGCAAGACGACACGGCTCGTTTGCCCGATGTGCGAAACGCAGGGATTCGCCGGACCGGAGGCGGCTGGCAAAGAAGTCAAATGCTGCAACGAGAAATGCCCGCTGCCGATCTTCACGGCTCCAAAGGCGGAGACCACGAACGGTTCGCCCATGCCGAAGGTCGTTCCGGTGGCGAAGAAGTCCTCGCTGCCATTGGTGATGACTGCGGTTGCGATGGTCGCGCTGGCGGCGGGAAGCGTGTGGTACTTCGTGTTGAATGATCCGTCGGCGAACATCAAACCCGCGCCGCAAGCTCCCACGAATCACAATCCAGTTCCGGTGACGAAGCTCGATCCCAATGGGACTGACAAAGACAACGGTCCGAAGAAAGTCGAGAAGACCGCGCAGGAAAAAGCTCTCGAACTGCGATCACAGATTCTGCCTGTGATGGTCGAAGTGTCGCGCAGTTCGGAAAAGAACCGCAGCAAGCCGTACTGCCGGCGTTTGTCGGCCGAGGCGTATGTCGAAGCGGGCGACCTCAAGGCCGCGCGCGATAACCTCGATCAACTTTTGAAGCTGGATCAAAAACTCCGCTTTCATCAAGTGCCGCCGTTGACGCAAATCGTGTGGCATGAACTGGCGGCCGGCAATGCAGAGCCTGCGAAGACGGCGCTGGAGGAAGCCTGGAAAGCGGCGGCCGAATTGCCGGACTTCGGACGTTTGACGTTTGACGCAACCACCGACTTGGCCGCGCTGCTGGTCGTCAATGGCCGAACCGATGACGCCAAGAGCCTGATGCAAAAGCACGCACTGCCTCCTGGTTCGGGTGGGATGCTGGCGGCGTTGACTCGACAAGCTCGCTTGCTGCACTCGTTCAATCTCGACGAAGCTGCCGCATCGCAGCCTATCGTTTCGTGGAAATCACCGCAGTGGGCCGTGACGACGATCACGCTTGTTTTGCGCGGCCAGGCGAATAAGGGATTGGAGTGGGCCAAACTCGCGCCGGATGTGGAAACAAAAGCCGACTGTCTGGCTGCTTGGGGTGATGCGGTCGTGGTCGCGCCGAAGCCAGTCGAAGATCCGGTTTCGGCCGCCGTTCGCAGTGAGCCTCCCGCGCTGCAAGCTCGTGTTTGGGCGCGCGTCGCGACGGCGCGAGCGGTGCGCGGTCAGAAAGAAACCGCCACGCAGGCGCTTTCACGTGCCGTCGCGGCTCTCAAGTCGATCGCGCTGCCGAGCGAGTTCGTGCTTCCGGAGATGCGCGAGCTAACGCGGCTGGAACTTCCCAACGCCGTACCCGCACGCTTGAACGCGCTGGCCGCTGTCGAAGTTGCTCTCGCTCAAACGCGGTTGGATCAAACCGTCGCCGCCGCGGAATCGCTCGCCGCCGCGTTGCAGCATCTGCGCGGTCATGCTCCGTCTCCGGTGTCGGCTCAACGACACTTTGACGCCGCGACCAACGACGTGACGGAAGTCCGCGCTCAACTCAAGAAGGCTCTCGATCTAAAGACAGACGACCAAATTCGTCAGGCGCTGAACAATTACCGCGCAAAATGCCGCGCGGCTCTGGATGCAGCGAATGCTCGATTTGCATTGCAGACCGAAATCCTCAAGGCCGCAGTCGACTGGCCGTTGCTGGACGCAGTTTGGCATGAAGCCACCGCACGCTCCGCCGAGAGCACGCCGGAAGAGTCTCGCGAAGATTTCTTGAAGACAAATCTGTCGGTCCGCCTGGGCCAGCGTCTTCGCGCGGCCGGCCAGGCCAATTTAGCACGCCAATGCGAAACGGCGGCGACAAATGGAGACTTCACTGACCCGCGCGACGAACTCGAACGGGAAACCGCCGAAGCCGTTGCCAAAGGAGACGTCATGGCCGTCGCCAAACGCCTCGCCACATATCAGCCCACGAAATCCGAAGGTCAACGCACCTCGACTGAGGACAGCGACTGGCCGCTGCTGTGGGCCTTGCGTCTCTCCGGCCGGCTTTCCAAATCGGGCAAAGGAGACAAGGCCCTCGAACTGATCGCCGCCTGTCCCGACATCTTGTGGCGTGAAGAAGGCTACGAGCTGGCCGCATCGTTCGCCGCTCGCAACCTCACCGCCGCCGAATCTCTCTGGAAAAAATACCGCTCCAGCGGCCTGACCCCGACTGAGAAGATCGCCATCTTCCGAGGTCTATGTGCCGGCCTGTCGACGGTAGATGCGGCAAAGCCTTGAGAACGTTTCGTCACGTGCTTCGGTCTTCTGTCTTCAGGCCCGAAGGGACGTCACTCGAAAGCCCAGGGCAACGCCCTGGGTCAACGGGCGCAACATCACCAAAGCCCTGAAG
>JAYVSP010000585.1:0-9103 GCA_043775215.1 Planctomyces sp.
TTTCAGCGAGCGATACGGCACCAATGTTGCCAGCCACATCGCCGGCAACGACAAGCACACCCACACCAATTGGCGAGAAAAGAAGACGCCGCGGCCAGACAACTCATCGCCACGCGCAATGCCCGACAATCCCAACCACATCAACAGGGCCGAGCAGACGACAATCGACCAAGGAACTCGCCGCAGCATGGATTCCATTCCATTCAAACTGATGATCTTGGAAATTATTTCAGGCAGGTTCTACCGAAAAGTGCCTAATGTTGAGAACGTCGATTTTAAGTCGTACGAACTCAATGGTGTCTAAACGTTGCGATGTCCATTGTTCACCACCTAAATCGAACCGAATTCATGAATGCCCAAAGGGTAGGGCTGTTGTTGATGTTCCATTACGATTCGAGTCCATTTAAGGAGTCGAATTTTTCCAGGAATCGCCCAGAGGCCAATTGATGAACCAACTTCATGTCACCGCATTGTTCTTGTTGTGGCTTCCGCTGGGCCTCGGCCAAACTGCTCTCGCGGAAGATCGCGTCCCGCCCAAAGTTCACGAACTGATGACGTCGGCACGCTATCAGCAGGCTCACTGGGGCTTGTTGGCGGTCGATCTGAAGACCGGCGAGGTGCGGCAGGAACTCAATGCCGACAAGCTATTTGCCCCGGCGTCGGTGACGAAATGCTTTTCGGTAGCGACGGCTCTCGATGCACTCGGAGCCGATTACCGCTTTGAAACTCCGCTCGTGCGACGCGGCGAGATCAACGACAAAGGGGAGTTGCAGGGCGATCTGATTTTGATCGCGAGTGGCGATCTCACGTTCGGCGGACGCGCGACCCAAGCGGGCGAAATCGCGTTCACCGACGGCGATCACACCTATGCGAACGGGTCGGCCGACGGACAGCTCACGTTGCAAGACCCGCTGGCGGGATTGAATGACCTGGCGAAGCAAGTCGCCGCGGCCGGGATCAAGCGCGTGCGCGGCGATGTGCTCATCGACGATCGTTTGTTCGACAAATCGGAAGGAACCGGCAGCGGGCCGGGGCGGCTGACCCCGATCTACGTCAACGACAACCTGATCGACTTCACCATCGAACCGACCGAGCCTGGTCAGCCGGCGAAGGTCTCCTGGCGTCCGCAATCGGTGTCGCTGCGGGTCGAGACGCACTTCGAGACCGTCGCCAAAGACGGATCGCTGGAAACCTGGATTCGGGATTACGGGGCTGGCCGGATCAACGTGCATGGCAAAATCCCCGCCGGCCACAAGCCAGTCGTTCGCGTGCTGGAAGTTTCCGATGCCGCGACTCACGCGCGATCGTTGCTGATCGAGGCTTTGCAGCAAGCCGGCATCGCGATCGACACGCCGTTGCTGATCGATCATCCGGCGGGCAAGTTGCCGCCGCGCGACGACACGCTCAAGCTGCCGAGTGTTGCGAAGCATGTCTCCCTCCCCTTTGCCGAGAACGCGAAGCTGATTTTGAAAGTCAGCCACAACCTGCACGCCAGCACGTTGCCGCTGCTGGTTGCGGCGAAGCACGGCGAACGAACGTTGTCCGACGGCTTAAAGCGTCAGCACAAGTTCCTGGAAAAGGCCGGTGTTGATGTCAACACGATCTCGTTCGGCGGCGGCGCGGGCGGCTCTCGTGCTGACTTCACAACGCCTCGCGCGACGGTTCAGCTTCTCCGATACATGTCCACGCGGCCAGATTTTGAGGCGTATCGCAAAGCGCTACCGAGGCTCGGCATCGACGGTACGCTGGCCAAATCGGTCAACGGCGACAGTCCGGCGAAAGACAAAGTCACCGCAAAGACCGGTACACTATTTTGGGACAACGTGATGAACGGCAACTCGCTGCTGACCAGCAAAGCGCTCGGCGGCTATTTGACGACGTCGACGGGCGAGACGTGGGCCTTCGCCCTGTTCGTCAACAACGTTCCGCTCCGCGATGGTGCGACGCCCGCAACCATCGGCCGTGACTTGGGCCGCGTGTGTGAATTGCTTTTTGAGCCTTAATGTTCAACAGTCACCAAAACACGACTTGACAAGTCGTGTTTTGGCGAAGACCATTTTGGTCATGGCCTTCATCGCACGTGACCGCGAGCTCCAGATGTTGAATACCGCGCATGCCGGACGGGCGAGCGCATTCATTCCCGTATATGGCCGGCGGCGCGTCGGCAAGACGGAGATGCTGTTGCAATTCGTCGCACGGAAACCGGCGGTGTACTTCGTCGGTAAGCAAGCCGACGCGGAACTGCAGCGCCGCGAGTTCTTGGAGACCGCCGCGCCCGTGGTCCGCGAGCCACTCTTGAGCTCGGCCCGCATTGAGACTTGGAAAGAGGCCTTCCAGTTGGTTGTGGATCGCTGGAAAGGTTCCAAGAAGCTGGTTCTGGTGTTGGACGAATTTCAATGGATGGTCGAGGCCAGTCCTGAAATTCCCTCGGTGTTGCAAGAGTTGTGGGACCGCGACTGGAAAAACTCCGGCAAGGTCATGCTGATCTTGTGCGGTTCGTACATCGGCTTCATGGAGCGGGAGGTTTTGGGATCGCGTAGCCCGTTGTTCGGACGGCGCACGGCGCAGATCCTATTTGCGCCCATTTAATCATCTCGATGCCGCGAAGTTTCATCCGAAGTACTCGGCGACTGATCAAGCGCGCGTGTACGGTTTGTGCGGTGGCATTCCCGCGTACTTGATCGCGTTTCGTCCGGACGCTTCGGTCGAGCAAAACATTCGTGAGCAAATGCTGACCGACCACGCGGCGCTGTATCGCGAACCCGACTTCCTCCTGCGTGAAGAGTTGCGTGACCTGATCACCTATCATGCGATCTTGCAGGCGTTGGGTCAGGGGAAAAGCAGCCCTGCCGTGATTGCAAAAGCCACGGGCATCGAACAACGGGCCTTGAACTATTACCTGACACAGCTCACCGAATTGGGTTACGTTCAACGCCGGTATCCGGTCACGGAGCATCGTCCGGCCGTGCGCGAGGTCCGCTACGCGTTGGATGATCCCCTGTTGAAGTTTTGGTTTCGGTTTGTTTTCCCGCATCAAAGCCGGCTGTTGTCGCTGGGGCCGCGTCAGGGATTCGCGGAGTTGGTGCAGCCGCAATTGGACGCCTATTTTGGCCGTTGCTTCGAGCGGATTTGCCGCGAGTCGCTGCCGTTGCTTTATCTCCGCGAGGGAGTTCGCGCGAACTTTCAAGTCGGCGAATACTGGAACAAGGAAACTCAGATCGACGTCGTCGGAGTTCGCGACGACAACTGGACCGATCTTGGCGAGTGCAAATGGGGTGAGATTGCCTCATTCAAGAAACTGGCCAATGAGTTGGATGAGCGTGTGAAGAAATTCCCCAATCCGCGGAATGCCACCATCGGCCGCCGACTCTTCGTCCGGGGGACGAAGGCTCGCACACGAGCTATGTCCGGCTATCAAGTTCACACACTCGCCGACTTGTATTCGCTTGGCAAATTGCTGCCTTGAGTTCAGTGTGATCAACAGTCACCAAAACACGACTTGACAAGTCGTGTTTTGGCGAGTCGAGGAACGGGCTGGTTTCGCGCGTGTCGCGAAAGTAGGTTAAGCTGAGATGGATAAAAGTATTTCGCGTTGTGGGATAACTGACGTGCCAAATTCCAACTTAATTCCGCTTCGTGTCGCCACGCGAGCCAGTCGGCTGGCGATGTGGCAAGCTCATCATGTGGCCGCGTTGCTGAGAACCGCCGCGCCCGATCGCGTTGTGGAAATCGTGCCTTTGTCGACGATCGGTGATCGGGACAAGACCGAGCCATTGACTCGGCTGGGCGGTTCGGGCGGGATGGGTGTGTTCACGCGCGAGATTCAGGCGGCGCTGCTCGACAGGCGAGGCGATCTGGCGGTTCACAGCTTGAAAGATCTTCCCACGGAGCCGACGGACGGATTGGTTTTGGCTGCCGTGCCGACTCGCGGCGCGATGTTCGATGTGCTCGTGCTGCCTGCTTCGGCGAGCGAGCAGTGTCATACGGCCGATGTGGAATCAGACTCATCAGGGGTCTCACGGCCCTCGCTCACCACGCTGCTTTCCATGTTGTCGGCGAACGCTCGTGTCGGGACCGGAAGCCCTCGGCGGATGGCTCAATTGCGGCATGTTCGGCCGGACCTGCAATTCCTGGAAGCGCGAGGCAACGTGGAGACGCGATTGCGAAAGCTGGACGAAGGGCAATTCGATGCACTCGTGCTGGCCGAGGCGGGGTTGGCTCGGTTGGAATTGGCGGGGCGGATGAGTGTTCTGCTGCGTCCTCCGTTCTTTTATCCGGCGGTCGGCCAAGGTGCGCTCGGCATCGAGTGCCGCGCGGACGACTCGCCGTTGCGCGAGATTCTCAAGCGGCTCATTGATCGTTCGGCGTTGTTGTCCGTTCTGGCGGAGCGAATGATGCTTTCGACATTGCGAGCAGGCTGTCACGCGCCGCTGGGAGTGTGGACTCGGCCCGATGGCGATTCGCTCCGCTTAACGGCGGTTGTCTTGAGCCTGGACGGGACTCAGCGGTTTGAGGCCGAACGATGCTCAATCGTCGTCACGGACGAGGATGCGGTCACTTTGGGCCGTGGCGTCGCCGAAGACCTATTGAGACAAGGGGCTGCGGAAGTGATGTCGGCTTCGACCGTGACCTTCGAGTTGTCTGAACCGTCTTGACCGGTAATTGGAAATCTGAGACAAGCCGCTCCCTTCCGACCGGTCCCGGATGACTCAGTCATCGTGTTGTCTCACGTCGGCGTTTCCCTCCCATCTTTGCCAGGGATGGCAATATGCGTGGTTCCGTAAAAGTCCCGCAGAACCGCGACCGTTGTGTCGCTGTGCTCGCGTTGTGGCTTTGCGGCGGCTGGTTGAGCCTGATGGGCTGTGCTCACGTTGTGGAAACGCGAACAATTGATTTGTTCAGAAAGGCCCTGGAAAATGGCGATTTGGAACAACTCAAAAAACATACTTCGAGGACTTTTGAAGAGCGAGCACTCCGGCAGGAAGTGGCCTTAGAGGACATGAAGATCTTGCGGCTGCCGACCGGCGAGCTGGAGATCATCGAGGTCAAAGAGGTCTCTCCGGAGATTCGGCGAGTGACGGTACAAGTCGGCGATACTAAGCAGCGATTGAAGTACCAATTGAAGCTCGATCCGAAGTCGAAACGGTGGGTCGTCGACGACATTTACTTGAGTCAAAAGAACGAGGGGGTCACGGCTACGAAGTCGGTGACCGAGCAGATGGACCTGCTACTTTCCGTTCGTGAATTCCTGGAGGCCTGGAAAAACGGCAGCCGCGATGAAGTGCTCGACAGCACGACAGCGGAGTTCGCGGCGCTGTTGAAGCCGCTGCCGCCGGCATACCTCAATCGGCTGACACAGCAAGTCGTCGGACGTCAGAAGACCGGCAAGCGATTGCTGCCGCGTGCGCAACTTGATGAGAACATCGCCTATGTCCGACTGCCAATCAGTATCGGTGAGATGACGCTAACCATGAAACGCGCCGCGGGCCGCTGGGCTGCCGATGACGTGGAGATTACGTCCCGCGACGAAAAAGACGCGATCGCCTCGGCGCGGCAACTGGCTCAGATCATGGACACCGCGACGTCGTTCCTTGACGCCTATCACAACAGCCAAAAAGACCGCCTGCAGACGTTGTGTACGACCACGTTCTTTAGCGGAAGTTTGGCCCCCGCGAATCTGTCGCAAGTGCCTCTTCCGAGCGGTGACACGACGCCGGAGTCGGTGCAGATTCACGTTGCGTCACACGACCGTTCGGCCAGCGATGCGGATTTGGAAAAGCAGCTTCAAGGCAAGCACTCCGACTTCGTGGTCGAAGGACCGAACGAAGTCTTGAAGCTCAGCTTGGTGCGGCAAGACGGTGCGGATTCGAGTATCGCATGCAAATACCTCGTCGAGGATGTCACGCTCTACGAACTGGAAAGTCGGCAGGAAAAACGACTTTCCGCATTGTTCACAGCGCATGCGCTGGTGCAGATTTTTGCGGAGGCACTTGCTGCTCACGACTTGTCTGCCTTGCGTCTGAGTTCCACGAAGGACTTCACGGATCGGGTGTGGCAGCCGATGCCAGTCGGCCTGTTGTCCGAACTGCCGCTGTCCGACATTGAAGACGTGACGCCCAAAGTGCATTCGACGGTGTTTGCCGGGTCGATGACGGAAGTCACAGTCACACAAGGTTCGCGGGCGTTGACCTATCTGCTGCAAGACCGGCATGGGGAATTACGCGTCGATGACATCTTGATGCCGGTCGTTGGCCGTCCGAGTTCTCTGAAAGCGACGCTCGAACTGATGCTGCCGATCCTCAACTTCGCCGCCGGCGCGCGGCTGGAACAACTCGATCTGCTGCAACGCAGTTCCTCGCGAGATTTCAATCGGCTGGTCTGGCATCAAACTCCCAAGTGCCCCAACCTGGGCTTGGACATCGCGCAGCATCTGCACTCTCGGCTGATCTCGATCGAACTGACCGAGGACAAAGCACTGATCGTATTGGGCGACGACAAGTTTGGAGCTCACGTCACACTGGTCCGCGAGGCCGGGCACCATGTCATCGACGAACTCTTGCTGATTTCCGGCTCGATGCCCCGCGAGCGAGTCGAATTGAAGCGAACGCTCCGCATGCACATCGCCACTTACGGCGTGGGCAAGGTCGCTCGCGAGGAGTCGCCGTCTGGTTCGGCCACGTCGGCCGCCGTTCGGCAATCGCCATGACAGCCGAAATGCTGAACAAACTGTGGTCCGACCTGTTGTGGATCGGATAATGGAGAACTCGCCAAATTCACGCAGACCTTCGCATCATCCGACCCACCAGGGGTCGGACTCCAGATTGCGACATCGCCTGGAAGGAACGCCGCCATGTCTCAACCACCGTCGCCGCTGACAACCTTGATTGTGGTCCGACCCCTTGTGGGTCGGAGAGATCAATGCTTCTCTTGGATCATCCGGGCCACAAGGACTCAGACCACAGGACGCTTGCTTTACGCCGTGATGTGCGTCGCGACGATGTTCCACCAAGTCGTCGCGGCCGACGGAGACGCGGTGCAACTGGCCTACAAGTTTCAGGCGAATCAGTCACTGCACTTCGACTACTCGCAAGACATGACGATGCACGTCCGCAAGAAGGAGTTCAAGCAGACGATTCAAAGCCAGACTTCGGCCGCAAAACACCTGCGAGTGATTTCGGTCGACGGCGAGGGGAACGCGCTGATCGAGCCGGTTATCGACCGAGCTCGCCTGTCGAGCACCATCGACGATGAAACGCCCACCACATTCGATTCGGCGGACGGTGCCGAAAAGTGTCCGGCTGCCTATCAACCCATTCTCGCGACGATTGGCAAGCCGCTGGTCCGCATTAAGTTCGCACAAAATGGTAAGGTGCTGTCCGCGACCGGCATCAACGGCGGTGGTTCGGCAGCCGCGGGACTCGAAAACGATGCCAGTCTGAATTTCCTCATCGTCCTGCCGGATCACCCTGTCAAAGTGGGCGACACTTGGAAGGACGACTTCGAGGTCAATGCTCAACTCGACAAGACCTTAAAGCAGGGAGTCAAACTCCGCCGCGAGTATCGCCTCACGAAACTAAATGGCTCGCTCGCCGAGATCGAACTCAAGACGGGAACGATCACGCCGCTCAACAACCCCAACATCGAGCTACAAATCGCCAGCCGCATTCTGTCCGGCACGATTGTCTTCGATCATCAAGCGGGCCAGATCGTGTCGCGCGAGGTGCGTGTCGACCGCGAAGTCATCAACGCGATCGGCGAGAGCAGCCTGGTCCACACGTCGATGACGCAATCCGAACAAGCCGTCAAAGTCCCGAAGCTCGCCAATCGCAAGACGAAATAATTCAACGAAGCCGCAGGTAGGTAGCCGTCGCCGCTCCGCGTGACGAGCCGAATGCTTGCCAATGCTTTGTGAAGTAGCTCGGCTCATCACGCGGAGCGAAGATGGCTTCGTAAATTGGAGGTTGCATGATCAAACGGCATGATCTTTCTCGGCAGATGGACAGCCTGTTGTCGGCCGCGCGCAAGGTCGCGGAAGACAACGAGGCCGCCGCCGTCGTGATGCTCGCTGAGGTTCCGTACAACTTCATCGAGATTCGCGATTTGCTAAAGAAGGTCCGGCTGATCGTCACCTCGGACAAACCCGACGTCCAACAAGCCGCGCGAGACGATGATGTCTCGATCGTCCCTCTCTTGGACGAACCGTTAACGCGGCAGGCTCAAATCAGCCAAGCCCTGCTGGAGGCGATCTCGGACGAGTTGCTTCGTAGCGGCGATTCGGTCGTCACCGTGTTCGCCGCCTTTGAGAAAGAAACGCTCGACACCCTGACCTATATCCGGCTGGCCGAGCATTTGGCGACACTGACGTCACGCGATCTCAAAAACCTCGAAACACAAGTGCCGCTGGAAACGCTTCGACAAGTCGTTGATATCGCCATCGAAATCGGCCGCGAAGGCCGCGAAGGAAAGCCGGTGGGAGCTTTGTTCGTCGTTGGCCAGCATCGTAAGGTGCTCGAATTGTCTCACGAACAAGTCCACGATCCGTTCCGCGGATATGCCCGTAAGGAGCGTCTCATCCGCTCGCCGCGCGTGAAAGAAAGCGTCAAGGAATTGGCCCAAATCGACGGAGCCTTCGTGATCTCCGCGGACGGCGTCGTGATTTCGGCCGGACGGATTCTGGATGCTCCGGCGTCGGGAGTGACTCTGTCCAAAGGACTCGGCGCACGGCACTGGGCGGCAGCCGCGATCTCGAAAGTCACGAAGGCGGTTGCCATCGCCGTGTCACAATCCACTGGCACCGTCCGCATCTTTCAGAACGGCAACGTCGTGCTCCGCGTCGAACCGATGGAACGAGCCGCCATGAAATGGCACGACGTCACCACCGAACCGCCGCCGATGACCGATTGATTGCATCACCCAGCCTCAACACTGTTCACGGCCGCCTCTAAGAGGTACGCCGCCATTTGCATGGAGCTGACCTTGCGCTCCGAAGTGCTGGCTTGCTGTGCTAAGTGGACCAGCAGAGAAGGTTAGGTAGCCACGTTCGCCAGAACGTGGGTTTTCCCGCGATTCGCCCACACTCTGGCGAGCGTGGCTACCCAGAGAT
>JAYVSP010000586.1:0-13040 GCA_043775215.1 Planctomyces sp.
GCGCTAGCCGCCGGTGAAATGCGGGATTTCGTTCTGACCTCACCGGCGGCTAGCGCCGTGCCGCTCAGTAAAGTAAGTGCCATTGCGCTAACGTGTTCCGGCTGATGGTGCATCAAACATTGACAATCGACACGAATCATGCACGGTCATTTAGCTCCTGGCGGCGGCATATTCATTCTTACTTGGATTATCTTCATCCGTAGGGGCTTCCTATCCGTGTGCTTGTGGTTCCGCGTTCGTGAATTCTTTGAAGGCTACCAACGCGAACCACAAGCACACGGATAGGAAGCCCACACGGATATGGGATAACAAAGAGCGGTTTGCGTTCAATCCGACGTATCTATCGTTCGAATAACTCTGCTCCGCCGAATGCGCAACTTCAGAACGGCGGCATTGGGTTCGCGTGGGTTTTGCGAACACCGCTTGACCCATTTTTTGAAGCTGGCCTATAACCCGCCGTCTTCCGCGAATCGAATGGAGTTCGGGCGGGGGCGTTTTGTTCTCGTGCGTCATTTCACGAATGCCGCAGGTACGACGGCAGGGAGGCAAGCTCATGGCAGATCACAACCGATCAAATTCGACCCTCGACCAATCAAACTCGTCATTGATCTGGATCGCTGCGGGGACCGGAGCCGCAGTGCTCGGTGCCGCGATTCTATTCCAGTGCTTCCGGCCTCAACCCGGTACGGCTGCCGAAGAAGCGGGTGGACGTGCCGGTGGAGCGAATTCGACGACTGGCAAGACACGCCTCGGGACGACAGCCAATCCGCAATCGACGGCGACACCGGGAAGCGCGCCAAAAGCGGTCTCGGCGGGACGTGTCAGTCTCAATGGAAAGGTTCTCGTCGTCTCTATGGACGAGGTCGCGGAGGAGTCCGTCAGTAAGGTTGGCAAGGACGTTCTCGATGGAATGCTCAACCGAGCGATGATTCAACTGGCTTGTCAGGAGCGCGGGATTGAAGTCACCGCGGCAGAGGTCGATCAAGAGATCGTCCGCATCGCCACGGAATTCAAAATCCCGGTTGAGCAATACCTGGAAATGTTGCGAGCCGAGCGAAATATCGCGCCGCAGCAATATCGCAAGGAAGTGATTTGGCCCATGCTGGCTCTGAAGAAGTTGGCGGGAGCTGATGTCAGCGTCACGGATCGAGAGATTCAGATCGCGTTTGAACGCGAATACGGCCCGCGCGTCAAAGTACGGATGATTCTTTTCGACAATCTCCGACGGGCTCAGGCTGCGTGGCCGAATATCAAAGAACACCCAGAGAACTTCGAGAAATACGTTCAGGAGTTCTCGATCGACCCGAACAGCAAGTCGCTGGACGGCAGTGTGCCGCCCATTCCACGGCACTCCGGCAGTGACACAGTGGAACAAGCGGCGTTCAAGTTGAAGCCCGGAGAAATCTCGGCGATCGTGCAACTGAATGACACGATGAATCGCTACGTCATCTTGAAGTGTGAAGGCCGCACTGATCCCATCGTCCAGGAACGGGACAAAGAGGTCGATGCGGAACTCGCGGATCAGATCAAGAAGCAGAAGACTCAAGAGCTGGTCACAAAAGTCTTCAAATCCATCCAAGAGACCACGCGGGTCGACAACTACTTGACGAACTCATCGATCGGCGGCGCAAAGCCAGGTAGTGCTTCTCGCGTAGACGGGACGAAGCCGACTGGAGTCCGTCCGACGACAAAGGGATCTTCCACGGATCAAGAGGCGGGCGAGGTTCGTTCAGCCGCCAGCAAGGGATCACCAACGAAAATTGTGAAACCCGCGGCTGCTACTAGCGATGACGATCGCGACGTCGCTCCGTCAACACGCCCAGCCGCGCGACGCCCGGCCGCGAACTTAAAGTAAGCGGATTCAACTGATCGTGGATCTGGAATCGCAAATTCATAAACAAGGAGTGCCGATTGTTGAAGGAAGGTACTGACCGGAACACAGACAACTTCAACAATCGACGATACTCGTTCATCAATCGACCTTGCCCCGCCAATTCTAGGAGTGCTTCCCATGTCGTCTGAAAGACAGACGAACTTCTCATCCCCCGGAGGGTTGGTAGAATCCGCCCTCCGCCTGGTCGCTACGGATGCGCGTCCGCTAGCTTCAAGCCCGATTCCCTCGCCCCATATTCCGCTGCCAACCGTTATGCGAAGTGAAACCGAAGCCTCTTTTTCCGATGAGCCCTTTTCCATTCCGGTCGCAGACCGTGTGAAAAGGCTGCCGCCATATTTGTTCGGCAAGATCAACAAGCTCAAGCACAAGAAGCGTCAAGACGGCATCGACGTCATCGACTTGGGCATGGGCAATCCGACCGATCCGCCCGAGCAATTCGTGATCGACAAGATGATCGAGGCGTTATCCGACGCGCGGAATCATCGGTACTCGGTCTCGAACGGAGTCGAGAACCTCCGCCGCGAAGTCGCGAAACGCTACGACCGCAAGTACGGAGTCAAACTCAATGCGGCCTCTGAAGTCATCGCCTGCATCGGCTCGAAGGAAGGCTTCAGCCACATGTGTCTGGCATTGATGGGCCCCGGCGACACGGCCATCGTCCCGGCACCGACGTTCCCGATTCACTCGTATTCCGTGATGCTCGCGTCGGGAAATGTCATCGCCCTTGATGTCCGTCAGCCGCAGGAATTTCTCTCCAACATCGCTTACACCTGCGAGCACCTGTTTCCAAAGCCCAAGCTGGTGATTGTCAATTTCCCGCATAACCCATCGGGCACCTGCATCGAAGCCGATTTTTATGTCGATCTCGTGGCGCTGGCAAAGAAGTATGGCTTCCTGGTCATCAGCGATTTCGCCTACGCCGACATCTGCTACGACGGGTACAAAGCTCCGAGCTTTTTGGCGACGCCCGGCGCGATCGACGTCGGCGTCGAGCTGACGACCATGAGCAAAGGCTACAGCATGGCCGGCTGGCGCATCGGCTACTGTTGCGGGAATTCGGAAATGGTCCGAGCTCTCGGTACGATCAAAGGCTATTACGACTACGGTATCTTCCAGGCGATTCAGATTTCGGCGATCGTGGCCATGCGGCATGGTGACGAGTCAATCGATCGGCTGTGCGAGGAATATCAGCGCCGCCGCGATGTGCTGGTCGATGGGCTGAATCGGCAAGGCTGGGATATCGAAGCTCCGCAGGCGGGCATGTTTGTGTGGGCCAAAGTTCCTGAACCGTGGAATGATATGGGCTCGATCAACTTCGCATTGAAGCTGTTGAACGAAGCGGGCGTCGCTGTCAGTCCCGGCCGCGGCTTCGGCGAAGAGGGCGAAGGCTTTCTCCGCTTAGCGATCGTCGAAAATGCACAACGCCTCCGCCAAGCCGTCCGCGAAATCAGCCGCTGCCTCAAGCCCGAACCGGCCGTTGTCTGACGGACAGCAGGCGGCTCGCCTGCTGCGGTTCTCCGAAGAAATCACAGGCGAGCCGCCTGTGCCACGGATTGTGCGACGGCTTTATTCGATCCCGTACTGGTCGAGCTTCTTTCGCAATGTATGCCGGTGCAGGCCGAGCTTGCGGGCGGCGGCGGCACACTGGGAGTGTTCGTGAGTCAGCGTTGTGCTCAACAGCGGTGGTTCGACGAGATTGAGGAACTGCTCGTAAAGGTCTTCGCGATCGCCGTCTTCACGCAAGCGGGATTCAGCCCATTGCCGGATGAGTTGCGGCAGGGAGTCCAACGGTGACTCGGACAACGGCTGACCGACGGGCGGCGCCGGCGGCGGAAGATGCTCCGGCTCGATCATGCCGCCGCGCGCGACGATAACTGCATGCTCGATGACGTTTCGCAATTCGCGGACGTTGCCATGCCACGCACGAGTTGCGAGTTCGGCTTTAGTGGCCGAGGACAAACTCGGTCGAGAAAGCTGGTTCCTTGCGGTCAGCGTCGTGATGAAATGCTCGGCCAGTTCAATGATATCGCCGCCGCGTTCACGCAGCGGAGGAAGGTCGATCTGAAACGTCACCATGCGGAAGAACAGGTCGTGGCGGAACGAGCCGTTCGCGACTTTGTCTCGCAGATTTTGGTGCGTCGCGGAGATCAAACGAAAGTCAATCTGTCTCGGCTTGTCCGAACCGACGGGAACGATCTCTCCGTGTTCCAACGCCCGCAGCAATTTGATCTGTATCGGCAACGGGATATCAGCCACTTCGTCAAGGAACACCGTGCCGCCGTGAGCCTGCTCCAGCAATCCGGTTCGCGGAGCCTCGGTCCCATTGAACGCGCCGCGCACTTGTCCGAACAGCTCGCTTTCGGCGAGCGACGGTGTCAGCGCGGCGGCATGTACTGGCACGAACGGCCCGGCTCCGCGAAGGCTGAAGCGATGAATGGCTTGTGCGACTAATTCCTTGCCGGTGCCGCTTTCTCCGGTGACCAACACACACGCTTCCGAACCGGCCACCAGCGCGATCTGTTTGAAGACCTGCTGCAGCGCGGGTGACCGTCCGACGATCTGATCTTGCAGTCCCGGCGTTGCGGCCGGTTCGAGCAAATTCTCGCCGCGTCTTCGCCGTTTCAACGCACGATCGAGCACCCGTTCGGCGACGGACAGATCGAACGGCTTCGTGAGATACTCAAAAGCTCCGTTCCGAATCGCCGTGACGGCCGTCTCCAATTCTCCGTGAGCCGTCATCACGACGATCGGCACATCGGGCAACAATTCACTCAACGCGGGCATGACCGAAAGCCCGTCCTGCCCCGGCAACCGCACGTCCAAAAAAACAACATCGGGCTTCGGTGAACGTTCAGCCTCGCGTAATCCTTGCTCGGCCGATGATGCTGTTCGGGCGGAATGACCAATACTCTCTGCCAGTTTCTTCAGACCCCAGCAGATGCTCGGCTCGTCGTCGATAATGAGAAGTTGTGCCATGCTGATCTCACGGTCGTGTGTCTGTCTCGCGATGTCACGGGAAGCAGTCTATAAAACCGCACTCCCTTCGGCGACGAGCGATCGCTCGTTCATGAAAACCTTCGTCAGATGTTGAGGTTGCCTGAATGTCTAAATCTGAAACGACCCAGCTCGAAACACTGTACGCTGGACGGTTCCTCAAACTTGTGCGGCGCGGCAAGTGGGAGTTTGCCGAACGTCACGGCGCGACGGGAGTCGTCGCGATTGTGGCGGTGACCGATGATGCACGATTGCTTCTGGTCGAACAGTTTCGGCCGCCATTGCAGAAACAGGTGATCGAACTTCCGGCCGGTTTGGCGGGAGACGTGGCTGGTGAAGAAGCTGAATCGCTGGCGACGGCGGCGGCTCGTGAATTGGTCGAGGAAACCGGCTACGAAGCACAAGATATCCGCTTGCTGACCGAAGGCCCCAGTTCGGCCGGACTGACAGACGAGATGATCACGTTCTTTTTGATGATCAAGCTGACGCAGGTCAGCGACGGCGGCGGAGACGCCTCCGAGAATATCCTGGTTCACTCCGTGCCGCTGGCCGACCTGCCGGACTGGCTGGAAGAACGCCGCAGCGCGGGCTGGGCGATTGACCCAAAGATCTATGTCGGGCTGTTTTGGCTGCGGCATCTGGGGCTTTGGCCAACACTCTAAGGATCGGCGCAGAAACATGTGCCGCAATGTCGCCTTTCGCTCTGCCGAAAGGACGTTCTTTCGCGGAGAGACTGTGAAGGAATTGAGCCGCGACCGTCAGGGACCTAACGGTACCTAACGGTCGGAGCTCCAAATGCACGTCCCCCGCTCGCCAATGTTTTCCGAGCCTCGACCGTCCGGGAGCGGTAAGGGGAGATTGACGATTGATGAACAAGGATTGTTGATTGTTGAAGTCGAAGTGACCGGCGGTGCCCTCGTTCAACAATCAACAATCCTTGTTCATCAATCGTCAATCAGGAATTGTTGATGCGCCGGTCCCAAGTCATTCCTTGACCGCTCCCTAACGGTACCGTCAGGGAGCGGTCATAAGAGCGGTCATAAGTCCTTGTCCGTCACACTCCCTGACGGTCGCGGCTCGAAAGATTCACAGACGCGGAGCGGTGCACCACAATGTGGCAGGATGAAGAGGCAAATCATTGCCAGGACGGACCAAATCAGCGCAGTGAGATTGCAGGTCAGGACGGCGACCAATACAGCCGCCTCGTTGAAATAACGCCAGATCACGAAGCCGGCGATGACTAAGGCGCAGCAATGCAAACCATGTGATTTTGGTATTGAATTTGCTACGTTGGGCGCGGTCATGCAATCGGCAAAGTGTTGTCTCGCGACCTTCGAGCAGTTGGAAAGGCGATGCCTGCCGCGATCGAAATCGGAGATGACAAGATGTTGACTGATGAGGGGGAGTTGCCTCTGGGAGCCGGGTGTGCCCACAAATCCTGGCAGCCCACACTAACCCGAAGCGCCAGCGAGGGCGGGCGCTCGACAAGGCCCTCGCTGGCGCTTCGGGTTAGTGGGGGCCAGGCAAATTTGCCGCACCCTGGGAGCCTAACAAGAACGATGTCGCACCCCACAATGTTCAAAGGCACGACCGTCAATCTCCACCTAACGTCGAGAACGTCGATGCCGGTCTTCAATGCCATCGAAGCCGGTGCGAATGCCGGTCTTCGATTTGTTCTGTGGCGACCACTTCGGGTAATTCCTTGACCCTTCAGCCATTCGTGGTCGGTCGCCACTCATCAGGAAGATTTCAGTTCTGCGCAAGTCGATTACATCGGCGGCCATGTAAACCGTATGAATTCAGATCTCCTGAATCGCGGCACGAAATCTGATGAGGGACCAAAGCGAAAGGGGACCGATCATGCGTTACCACGCATTGGTCTGTGATTACGACGGCACGCTGGCACGAGACAGCTATGTCGATCCAAACACATTGGACGCGTTGGAACGGCTGCGCGCTACCGGCCGGAAGTTGATGCTGGTCACAGGCCGTGAATTGGATGAACTCTTGGAAGTCTTTCCAGGGATCACCCTATTCGAGCGAGTGGTCGCTGAAAACGGCGCACTCTTGTACGACCCGGCCACTCAGGAAGAAAAAGTCTTGGCCCAGCCTCCGCCGGAGGAATTCGTGCAGGCATTGCGGCAGCGCGACGTTGGCCCACTGTCGGTCGGCCGCGTCATCGTCGCGACGCGGCATCCGCATGAGACAGTCGTCTTGCAGACGATCCGCGATCTCGGCCTAGAGCTGCAAGTGATCTTCAACAAAGGTGCGGTGATGATTCTGCCGACCAGCGTCAACAAGGCGACGGGACTCGTTGCGGCATTGAAAGACGCGGGATTGTCCGCCCACGAAACCGTTGGAGTGGGTGATGCGGAAAATGATCATGCTTTCTTGACGCTCTGCGAATGTTCGGTCGCGGTGGCGAATGCATTGCCTGCCGTCAAAGAGCGAGTCGACCTGGTGACACAGGCCAATCACGGAGCCGGAGTCGCCGAATTGATCGATGCGTTGATGGATAATGATCTGAATGGCGTGGATGCGAAGTTGCATCGGCATCACCTGCGGCTGGGAATTGATACCGACGGACGAGACGTAGATTTGTCGCCGTACGGTTCCAATGTGTTGATCGCCGGTCCTTCTGGCAGCGGGACATCAATGGTAGCCACCAGTTTGCTGGAGCGTCTGGCCGAACTGAATTACCAGTTTTGCATCATCGATCCGGAAGGAAATTACGACGGGTTGGAAGGCGCGATCACGGTGGGAACTTCTCAGCGAGAGCCAGCGATCGATGAGGTTCTGCAATTACTCACCGATCCGAACATTGGACTCGTCGTGAACTTGGTCGGAATGTCGATGACCGACCGGCCGCCGTTCTTAACGCGCCTATTGCCTCGGCTGCGAGAATTTCGGACACGAACTGGCCGACCGCATTGGCTGATGGTCGATGAAGCTCATTATCTTTTGCCAGCTTCCTGGGAACCTGGCTGTCTCGCGTTCCCGCCGGATCTGAAACGCACCTTATTGATCACCGCCTTCCCCGACCAAGTCGCAGCAACCGTTCTGGCTTCAGTCGGCTCGGTCTTGGCTGTGGGAAGTGATCCGAAAACAACGATCGGAAGCTTCTGCGAGACTCTTCACGAAACTCCGCCCCACGTTGCCGCAATGAAGCCTGACTCCGAAAAGGTTCTGCTCTGGCCACGGGAAACAGGCGAGGCAGCCTATCAAGTTCATATGACGCCTTGTCGTATAGAACGCCTGCACCACACCCGCAATTACGCCGAGGGCGAACTGCCGAGCGAATGCAGCTTCTACTTCCGCGGGCCGTCCCAAAAACTGAATCTGCGAGCACAGAATCTCTTTCTGTTTCTGCAACTCGCCGACGGTGTGGACGAAGAGACTTGGCTGTATCACCTGCACCGGCGCGATTATTCACGCTGGTTCCGAGAGCGAATCAAAAACGACATGCTTGCTGAAGAGGCGGAAACTACCGAGTTCCGTGATGGCATCTCAGCCGACGAGAGCCGTGCGCTAATTCGCAAAGCGATCGAACGACAATACATCTTTCCCGACTCGATCCTCACATCGCCCGGTGCAGATTGCGGTGCCATGCCGGAAGCAGATCTGAAGAAATGAAAGCCGGCTCGCCATTTGCTACCCGCACTGACCAGCAATCAAATGTGGATGGCTCCCATTTCAAACTTACTCGCCGGGATGAACTGTCTTCGATGAAGGACTTTTCACAATGTCATCCGCAACTTGCAAACATTTTTTAAAGCTCGCAGTGCCCTATTGGCGGCTAGAAAATAAATGGCAGGCGCGCGGACTGTTCGTGCTATTGATTGTCTTGCTGTTAAGCCATACCGCCTGCAGTGTGTTGCTCAACCAGCAGACCGGAGAATTCACTTCCGCGTTGGCGGCTCACGACTCCAAGCGGTTTTGGAAGTCGATTTATATATGTATTGGGCTGCTCGGCATCTCTGTCCCGCTCTTTGCCTTTTATTATTACGTGCGAGATCGCCTGGGTATTCAATGGCGCCGTTGGATGACGGCAAACTTCTTGGGCCGGTATCTCAACCAGCGTGCCTATTACCGGCTTGCCGCCACGAGTGACGTCGACAATCCGGATCAACGGATCTCAGAGGACATCAATACTTTCACACAAAGGTCTCTCTACTACTTTCTGCTTTTTATGGGATCGGTGATCCAACTCTTGGGCTTCAGCGGAATTCTCTGGTCGATCTCGCGGCAGCTCGTCGTGTTCCTGGTGATTTATGCTGTTGTGGGCACATTCATCACGCTCGTCGTGTTTGGGAGGCCGCTGATCTCGCTCAATTTCTCTCAACTCAAACGGGAAGCCGACTTCCGTTTTCGATTAATGCGAATCCGAGAGAATGCGGAAGCCATTGCGTTTTATCGAGGTGAAGAGCCCGAAATGGCGCAAGCCAAAAATCGTTTTATTGCCGCCTATGTCAATTATATGAAGCTTATCAAATGGCAATGTTTGTTGAACCTCTTTCAGTATGGGTTTACATCACTCAAAACGATTATCCCCGCCGTCATTATCGCATCTCAGGTGCTTTCTGGTGAGCTGGAGGTTGGACAAGTTGTCCAAGCCATAGGAGCCTTTACTGAAATCCTTAGTGCCGTAGCGGTGATCGTAGAGAACTTCGAGTTTCTGAGTCGGTTCGGAGCTGGGATCGAACGCCTTTATAGCTTCCGGGCGTCACTGGATGCGACTCCCGTCTCCAAAAATGGGACCAACGTCATCGGCGCCAAGCACAACTCGCAACTGCTACTTGAGCATGTGACAGTGCTAACTCCAGCCTCTGAAAGAGTTCTTGTCAAAGATCTCTCGGTCTCAGTTAATAAAGGAGAAGGGCTGCTGATCGTTGGTCCTAGCGGCAGCGGCAAGAGCTCTTTGCTGCGAGTGATTGCGGGGCTCTGGACGACAGGCGAGGGACTCGTTCATCGGCCAGGATCAGAAAAGATGCTGTTCCTGCCGCAAACCCCTTACATGATTGAAGGCACGTTGCGCCAACAGTTGCTCTATCCTGCCGTTGATCGAGAGATTTCACACGAAGACCTTCAACGAGAGCTGGAGTCTGTCAATCTGCCAGATATCGCCGAAAGATTTGGCGGTTTCGACGTCGAATTGGACTGGGGAAAGGTTCTTTCGGTCGGAGAACAGCAGCGGGTGGCTGTCGCGCGCGTTCTGTTCGCCAATCCAGACTACGTGATCTTGGACGAGGCAACGAGCGCCTTGGACTTGGAGAACGAGGAACGGCTCTATCGGAAGCTACGATCTTCTGCCATGACGATGATCAGCGTCTGCCATCGCCCCTCGATCTTGAAATATCACCAACAAGTGCTGGAACTGGCTGGCAAGGGAGAATGGCAAGTCTATCCATCGAAAGAATTCAGCTTTTCTTCCGGTCAATCATGAACAAGTCTCTCGACGAGCTTCGCCCTCATAGCAAGCTGAGCCGTGTTTGATTGTTTTTTGGGAATTTGTCGGGAAGCGGTCCATTTCGCGCCAATGACTGCCTATCGAAAAAGACCTTGAGGCTTTCGTACTTGGTCAGCGAAAGATCAGCGCGAGCGCAAATTGACCGGCATGGTCTCATTGGGAAGCGGGCGAGAATGCTGACAAGGGTCGCCAACTGCAATGGATTCGAGGCGGTGATTCCCCGATGGAAATGCGCTCGTCAAAAGTGCGGATAGGTGGCCCAAGATTTGTAGCGCAAGAAGGGACGTCGAGGCATTTTGTGGCTGCTGCTCTCTGACGACCTGCAAATAGCCGCCAACAAAGCCCGGACGTCATTAGGACCGGATGATTACCTCTGTACCGGTTACCGGAGAACGGGCCGTATCGTTCGGTCCTGAGCGGCGGGCGATTTACCAAGGAAACGATCATGGAAAAGATTCGCGAGAAGAAAGTGATGCGATCCAAATCGGATAAGTCGCCGAACCAGCCGACTGCTCGGATTCGCGAAGCGGGTGTATTTACTTCTCGGGACGTCCAACAGAGCCACTCGGACAAGGCCAAGAAAAAACACACGGATGATTTGTCGTTTGGTTCGGAGTGATTTCAACCGGAAACCGATGATGGCTTTGACTACCTATCGCCACAAACGTCATTTTGCCGCGACGCCCGAACCGGCAGGACGTTCTCAGAAGCGTTGCGCAACAAAGCTAATGTTTGTTGTCCAGAAACATGCGGCGCGAAGGCTGCATTACGATCTGCGACTGGAAGTGGATGGCGTCTTGAAGAGTTGGGCCGTTCCCCAGGGACCATGCCTCGATCCGAAGGAAAGGCGTTTAGCCGTCGAGGTTGAAGATCATCCGCTCGACTATGCTGAATTCGAGGGAACGATTCCGGCCGGCAATTATGGAGCGGGTGAAGTCATCGTCTGGGACCGCGGAACCTGGCACTCCGAAGGGACACAACCTCACCGTCTTTCGCGGTGGTTATCGACTTTGGAATTTCGAGCATGTTCCCACGCTTTCCGAAGAAGTGGGATTAGTCGATCCCCGCACGAATGAAGGAAAGTGGCGGATGCTTTAGTGCGGAAAGCAAATGGCACATCATGGAACAGTTTTTCGGTCATGACGTTTGGCAACGCGACGTCAGCGAGGCTCTGCTGTTCATGCCGCGCCTTGCCACGAGTTTTGTGATGTTTCTGTTTCACTGGGCGCCCGCTTCGCAGACGATCCCTGCTCCTCAGCAAATAAGCCCCATTGCAATGAGTATCTGCCGACCATCGTGCAATGAGTGCTCAAAGAGGCAGTCCAAAAATGTTTCCCAGACATTGCAACGAGGTGGTAAGGATATTACCTGCGCGGTAGGACTTTGGTGCAATCATATGTCTACTCTGACCTGCCGACAGAATGCTCCGAGGCGAATGCGTGTGATTTCTCGTCTTCCCAGCCATTTTTATGACTGATGTCGATTGGCACTTTGATTGCAGTCGTTGCATGCGGCCGAAGGATGAAAATAAATCTTCGAGTTCAGAGTCGCATGAACCTCACGAGTACATGTTGCTCACACGAGTTCCGCGAATTCAGAAAGAGTAGAACCAATCTTTGTCCTTCGTGCCATGTTTTTGCGCCGACCTTTCCCGAAGGGTATGAGGTGCGCATTTCAGGAATCTAGGCCCCTGCGGTCGCATTGAAGGAGACTAAACAATGGTTAAGAAATTGCTCGTCCCAGGATTGGTCATTGGGTTTGCCCTGCTGGCCGCTCTCCCTGAAGCGCAAGCCCGACATTGTCGGCGTACGCGCGTTTGTAGTCAGACTGGCGTGTATGGCAATAACTATCAACAGGGGATCGTCTACAACCAGCCGATGGTGAATAACTCTGCACCGCAATTCAGCAATGCGTCATTCTCCAGTGCGTGCTGCAATTCGCAGCCCGCTGGCGTCGCACAAGACTTCCAAGGGAATGGCTTCCAGGACGGCCAGAATCGACAAGACGGTCAGTATCGACAGGACGGCCAGAATCGACAGGATGGCCAGTATCGTTCGGGCTATCGGCCAAATGGAACTGCCGCACCGCCACCACCAGCGGACGAGCCCCCGGCTCCACGCCAATAGAGCGCCGGTCAGCGAGGGTAATGTTCTTAACTTCGCACTCGCAGGCGAGCATGATGACCACTCTCAAGACGCATCCTATTCCACCGTTTGTCCGGGCAAGTCGCGCTGATCACCGGCGGCGATTCGGGAATAGGACGCGCGGTGGCCGTCTTGTTCGCTCGCGAGGGTGCCGACGTGGCAATCGTCTACTTGCCCGTCGAGCAATCCGACGCAGAAGAAACCGAGCACATCGTCAAACGTGAACGGCATAGACTCCTGCTTATTCCCGGTGATGTTACGGACCGCCGTTTTTGCGAGCAAGCCGTCGAACAGACGGTCAAGGAGTTTGGAAAGCTGGACATTCTGGTCAACAATGCCGCCTTTCAGCAGCATCAAAAAGGATTGGAAGAAATGGGCTGGCGGCGACAGGCCCAGTTTCGTCAGCAGCCGCGCGAAGCAACTTGCGCCCGTGGTGTGCCACACATGAACTTCGTCGATCACCGATTGGAGCGTGAAGCGCGGCAGGTAGCACCGCATCGATTCGACCACGCTCACGAGAATCGTGCGGCGGCGTGCTCCG
>JAYVSP010000587.1:0-13869 GCA_043775215.1 Planctomyces sp.
ATCTCTGGGTAGCCACGCTCGCCAGAGTGTGGGCGAATCGCGGGAAAACCCACGTTCTGGCGAACGTGGCTACCTAACCTTCTCTGCGGGTCCACTTAGAACCCAGCCGGCCGGGCAGCTTCAACCTCGATCAGGTGATGGAAGCAATGACCAAACCGCAGGTTGGCGGTAATTGACACCGCAGATCACAGGTGGCTCAATGTGGTGTGATCAAGCACCAACGGGGCGGGAGTTTTTTTTTCATGAAGTCGATATTCGCCGCTGCACGCAACTTTTTTGCGGATAGAAAAAGACTCCCGACCCGTTGACCACAACCGTACTTGGGCGACCCGTATGAAAGCTCCCTTTGCTGTTTGGATTTTGTGCCTGGTCACGGCCATGCTGGCCTGGGGTTCGGCGGGCGGATTGGCTTTGGCCGGAACGTTCGGACCAGCGGAAGTCGCGTTGATCGTAGTGGGCGGAACAGCGGTGGCCGGAGCGTTCTGTGCTCGGCATCGTGTCACGGATGCGGATCGCGAATTCGCCGCCGAGCGTCAAGAACTCGCGATCCGCCGCGCGGAGCTCGAAAAGTTTCTGGCGACGGCCACCAGTCAGCTCACCGATCGTGCGCGGCAGTTGGACTCCCGCGAAGTCGACCTGGGCAATCGGCTGGTCAATTTCCGCGAGTGGCTGGAGTATCCGCAGGCCGACGCTGACACCACCTTGGAACAGCCGGCCGCCGCGCCGCGCGAGTTATCCGCACAAGACCACCGCGTTTTGGAGATCATCAACGGCGAGTCCCAGCAGCTTTACCGGCGATTGCGGGAGGGACATTACAAGCCCGAAGGAAAAATCGACGGCAAGCGCATCCGCGAGGATACTCATGCGTTCGTGATTCGTGTCGCGCAGGTGTATCGGCCCGGCATGGAGAACCCGCTGCTCGAAACCAGTCTGGACCAGTTACTGCGAGCGGGCAGTCGAGCCTGCTTGCACTTGCTGGTCGTGCTAGAGCGTTTGCCGCTGAATCCGAAAGACCGGAATATCAGCACGCTCCACGGTTACTTGCAGAAGACGCTCAAAGCGTATGACCTGTACACGTCGGCACAGCCTTATTTCGGGTACATGCAGACTGTTTCCTATGCCGGCCGCTGGCTGGCCGGAGCGTCGCCGCTGACGCTGGGAATCACCTGGGCGTTGACCGAGCTGGGCAAACGCGGCACAAAGGCGGCGGCGAATTGGCTTATTGATCAGCAGGCGGTGTCTTTGTTGAATGAAGTCGTGCGCGTCATCGGCTTTGAGGTGGCGAGCATCTACGGCGGCGATTTTCGCCATCGCGATCCGAACTGGGTCTTCGCCTCTGAGCTGGCCGATCTGATGAGCCGCTTTCCGCTCTCGCGAGAGAACTTGGCTCAAGCGATGCGGGAAGTCGGAGCACTGCCGTTGCGGAGCGAATACGACCGCATCTTTCTCTATCGCTGCTTGTCAACGCATCGGCATGTGCGGCCACTTGTCGACGCTCATGACTGTTTGACACAACCCGATCGTCAGCAGATCGCACGGCGGCTGGAGCGATTCTTTCAGTCTTTCATTCACGGTAAGACTCGCAAACTGGTCGATGATTGGCGCGCGGGAGTCGAGCAGCGGCTCGGCCTGAATCTCCAGCTTCCGGACAGTTTGCTGGCGACCTTGCCTGAGAAAGCGGCTGTCGATTCGCACGGTGAACAACTCGCCGCCTGTCGTTCGCTGGCCGGGTTCTTGATCTGCGTCAAAGGCTGCCCGCTGGATGACCTCGAAATCCGTCTGAACTCCGCCGAGTCTTTTCTGAAGCTCGACGAATCGCAGCGCCGCGGACTTCTGGACGAAGTCTTCGCGAATCCGCCGTACGCGTTCGAGCCGCCCGACCTCGACGTTTCTCGGCCAATGGCAATGCAGTACGTGACTGACCTCTGCCGGCTGGCGGCGCGAGCACGACCGTGGGATGTGCAACCTGATGAGATCGTCTTAGAAACCGCCATGTTCCTCGGCCAAGACTTTGCCAAAACAAAAAAGCAACTCGACCACGACTACAGCGATGCCTTCGCCAAGCTACTGCCGAAAGACAATCCCGGCTTGAGCCTGGATTCGTTGATTGCGAAGGTAACACTCGCCGAGTTAGCGGCGGACGAAACGCTGCAATTCGCCTACTCCGGCACCAGCATCGCTTGGCCAGTTCAAATCATGCTGCCTAAGGGCGAACGAAAGAGCGGCCTCGTTGGTACGTCTGGGCGACTGCTGTTGATCGAAGCCAGCGATCGCGGCTGCATCGTGGCCGCTCACCCTTTCAGCGGACTGAACGTCGAAAAAATTGCCGGCCGATTGATCGACGACTGCCAAGTCTCCGGGACTGCATGGACAATCGAAGGCCGTGAAGGATCAGCCGCTGTGAGCGTCCGCATTTCCGGCACGATGCTGAGCCGTTACGACACCACGTTCCGGCCGCTAATCGCCGCTGTCGTTTAACCGCACGCCGCTCCGCGGCGTGCAGTGCGACGCGGAACGGCACACCACAATGCGTGCAAGCCGACTAGAAATCGCGAACTAGTCCTCAAACAAGCGAACTCGTGGGGCAGGTTTGTAACCTGCCCGTGAAATATCGCGGTTTTCAACATTTCGTGTTCACTCGAAATTAGAGTCCTCTGCTTCCGAAAGTTGTTGCACTTGAGTCAAGTTTTCGCGGGCGAGAGGAATAAGGAAAAATAGCGTTGTTCTGGGATTTGAGTTGTTCCCATCCGTGTGGCCTTCTTATCCGTGTGGGACTGCGTTGCCGGGGCTTGACCGATCTCAAAAAACGCCGACCCACACGGATAAGAAGGCCACACGGATGGAGCAAGACCTCAACACCCTGGTCGGTGGACCCTTCGGTCAGAGGCCTCGCCTCGTTTGAGTTTGTGTTTGACGGGCAGGTTAAAAACCTACCCCACGACTGCGACCTCGCTTGTTTGAAGCCTAGTCCTTAAACAAGCAACTGCTTCTGCGGTTTTTTAGTGAATGAGCGCGCATACCTCGAGCGTATCCGAGGTTGTCGGCAAAGCTGTTCGAGCGATGAGTTGTATCGGGATGAGGTTCTTTGGTTCACGGAACCGGTGGAGCGGTGAGTCGGGCGGGGCGCGGCGTTCGGACGTGAACGCGGCTCTTGGGGCGGGCGAGTTCTCGCGACGCCGAACTCAACGCTCAACACCTCAGCGAGGCGGCCAGGCGGAAGAGCGTCGGGAGTTGCGGGTTCCAGTGCAGCACGCGATGCAGCACACGGCGGCCTTGGCGCACGATCTGGCAGGGAACCTTCAACACTTCGTTGACGAAGGTTTTGAACTCCATCCGCAGCCATGTCGTGCGCGCGGCCTCGTGAGCTTCGCGATGGCGCGGCGTGACCGGCAGCAGCAGCGCCGACCAAGCCTTCAAAGTCCAGGCCAGACTGGTCATCACCATGTAGGCCCAGTTGCTCACCAGGCTGTCCACCGGAGCCGACAACGCGCGCACTCCGCCGGCAATCTGAGCGATCAAGTTCTCCTGGTCACAGCGGTCGTTGCCGCCAAACACGATCTCGGCCGCCGTGGCCTGGCGGTCGTTGGTGATCGAGAAGAAGTAGCGAATCTCATCGAATAAGACTTTGTCACCCTTCTCGTGCGAGATGTTCTTGCGGACGACGACCATGCGATACGCTCGTTGGCAGGTGGTCGGTTGGTAGTCGAACTCGGCGACCTGCTCGCTCTGAAGTTCCAGGTGCTCGAACTCACGGCGGCGGATGACTTGGCGTTTGACGTTATCCGGCTTCGCGCGCGGCTTGGTCCGCACCGAGTACTGCGCCGGGCGAGTCAGCGTCTGCCAGGCCGTTTCCGGCAATTCTTCGGCCAAATCTTTGAGATTCTTCTTGGCGTCGTAGCCGAATTGGAACAGCACGTTGCCGTGAGCATGCCAGCGATCCAGGTGCTCGGTCTGACTGAACGCCGTATCCCCGCGCAGGCGGATGACCTTGAAGCCGGCCTCGCGACACAACTGGATCACGCGGTCGGCTTCCTCCGCGGCTCCTTCTTCACTGGGACGGTTGCCCGAACGATTCACCAGCGACAAGACCTCGCCCGTGTTCGCCAGCGAGACCACCAGTGGATGATAGCCCCAATCACCCTTATAGGAGATATCCATACCCTCTTTACATTCGCCGGTGGTGACCACCAGCGTGCCATCCATGTCGATCAGAGCTTCCTCGAAGAACTTGGCCGGTTGCCGCTTCCACACCTTCAGCCGCGCGCGGTGGATCGCGTCCTGCAACTGCCGCACATGCGCCGCGGTGAATCGCCGGCAGAAATCTCCCGCCGTCGTCGGATCGGGAATCGAGTCCGCACCGATCGCATTCAGGAACGCCTCGTCGTTGCGCCGCCGCTCGATGTGCTCCAGACACGTCCCCTCGCACAACGCGTTCATGGCCAGATTGAGCACGTGGTCCGATTCATAATACGGACACCGCCACTTCAAGATCGGCACGCCCTCGTCAATGGCGTCGATCAGCCCACTCTCGCGAGCCACCCGCAGCATCAGCGGCACGCCGCCATACACGATCGCCTGAGCCTTGTCCGCCAACTCATACTTCATCCCGGCCGTGCTGAGCACCGGCGGCGCGCCCGACATCATCCGAACAAACCGTCCCTCGCGGGCCACCTGCAGCCGCCGTTCAATCCGTCGCTTGCGACGAGCCAACTTCTCCGCGATCCTGCCAGCATTGTCTTTCACTCGAAATCCCTCCGTGATCGGTGTGCGATGTTCCGTCAATCATCATCAAACACCACAAATCACCGAGGGATTTCTTTTTTGGTTCGCGATTCGCCAAAAAAAGTGAAAGAGTTTGTTTACTTCAGGATTAGTGCAGAGGCCCGAAACCACCGAGGCAAGCTCGGTGGGGTCGCTTGGATCCGGGCTAATGCGAATCCACGAAATCGGATCGCTCTAAATCCGACAGTTGTTGATGTAACGGCTCTTACTCGAACTGTTGCGGCTTGAGCAGCTTGTCCATTTCTGAGGTCGTCATGTTTTCGGGCGTCGCGACGTACTCGCCGGTGCCGATCCGCTTCTCGACCTTTTCACCGTTGATGTGCGCGACTAGCCGCTTCACGGATTCGTAGCCCATCGTGACGGGGTCTTGCAGGACGATGCCGTGGACTTTGCCATCCGTCATGCCTTGGATCAATTCTTTATTCGGGTCGAAGGCGATGAATTTCACTGTGCCCGCGAGGCCCGTTTCTTCGAGCGCCTTGAGCACTCCGGCGGCGTTCGGTTCGCAGACGGCGAAGATGCCGTTGATCTCGTCCTTGTACTTCTGGAGCACTTGCGTCGCCTTGTCGAGCGATGACTCGGGCGTCGTGCCAGCGTACTCATCGGACGACAGCACTTTGATGTCCGGGAAATCGGCTTTGAGTGCATCAAGGAAACCTTGCTCACGCTGCTCGGTGCTTTCGCTGCCAGTGTTGTAACGAAGCATGACGACGTTGCCTTTCCCACCCAGCGACTCACCCAACCGCTTGCCCGCGAGTTGCCCGCCTTTGTAATTGTCCGTTGCGATGTAGCTGACGATGAGACTTTCGTCCTGCAACGCACTATCAAAGATGACCACAGGAATGCCTGATTCATGCGCTTGCTTGACCGCGTCGATGAGGGCTTGTTTGTCGAGCGGCGCGAGACAAATCCCATCGACCTTCTTGGCCACGAAGCCTTGCATCACGTCGATCTGGCCATCACGGTCATTTTCGAGCAGTGGCCCCTTCCACAAGATTTCGATGTTGCCGATCTCGTTAGCCGCGTTCACGGCTCCGGCATGGACCGACTTCCAAAACTCATGCGTCGTCCCTTTCGGGATGACGGCAAAGCTGAGCTTCTTGCCGGCAACATTCGCGGTCGAGGTGCCGCTGCTCGGCGAAGTACCATTCGCTACGGGAGCGCCGCTGCCGTTTGTTGTCGAGGTCAAATTGCCGCCGCAGCCGATCGCCGCGAGCAATATCACGCTGGTCGCCCAGAATTTCCAAGTCATGGTGTGGTCTCCGTCTCAGGGAAAGGAAGTTGTTTGCTGGCGAGCATCGTATCGCCGCCGCGAGACTTGTCACCTTTGCGAGCCCGCTCGACACTATGACGAAGTCAACTCAATACCAACCCGACGCGCAAGCGAGGCTAGGCCGACTGGCCTCATTCGCCCGACTGGCCTCGCTCGCGCGTCGGGTTGGTGGGCGCAAGCATCAACCTGAATCCCATCAATAGCGAGGTGGTCATGGCGTCTGTGATTTCATTAAAGAAAATCGCCCAAGAAATCGACATGCTGGGCGACGACTGGACGGCCTATCTCAATCGCCAAACCAGTGAAGTCTGTTCGTTTCCCAACGACGAGATGGGTCAAATTGAAGAAGGGGCGGATGCCGACGATCTTTCGGATTGGCGGACACAGTTCGAGAAGATGCGCGAGATTCTCGAAGGCAATGATTGGATACGACTTCCCAATAAATTTGATGTGAATGAATGGTCCATCATGCGCGACTACGCGCAGTCGATGGAAGTTACCAGCGTACGGGACGAGTTGCTGAATACCATTCATGGGCGAGGTGCCTTTCGGCTCTTCAAGGATACCCTGATTCGGCTTGGGTTCCGTGACCATTGGTTCGAGTTCAAGAGTCAAGCCATTGAGGAAATCGTCGCCGATTTCCTTGATGCCCGGGGGATTCCCTACGAGCGTTCTTCCGAGGAATGAAAGCACTCACATGACGATTGAGCACGTACGGCGGAAATTCTTACGAGCGTTCGAGGAATTACTGTTACATGTAGCCGAACTCGTGAGAGTTCGGACCGAAGTCTCACGACTTCGGCTACGACAGTTAATTCTCGGACGGTCCATACTGATCGGCCTTAGCTGGCTGAGTCTCTGCGTTGGCGGTTGTTCTACATCCGCGCCCAGTTCGAGCGATGGCAAGTCGAATCCAGTTCCAGAACCCGTGGCGAAGCCAGCGACGGCCAGTTGGTCGGCCTGGAAGGAGGACGACCTCAAGACGGACGACTTCACGCCCGAAGAGGGTTTCCAGGCGATGACGTTGTCGGACTTTGAATCATTCTTTGCCAAGCCGCCGAAGGGAGACGCCGTTCCCACTTGGAGCGCTGTCGGCAATGCGATCGTCTGTACCGGCAAGCCGAAGGGGTACTTGTACTCGAAAGAGAAGTTCAAGGACTTCACGTTACGTTTGGAGTTTCGATTCGCTCCGCCTCCGGAAGGAACGGACATGACGAAGTTCGATCCGAACAGCGGCGTGATGTTGTCCATCACCGAGCCTCACAAGCAGTGGCCGAAATCGCTGGAGGTGCAAGGCAAGTTTTCCGAGATGGGGAAGATCAATCCGAACGGCGGCGTGGCAGCGGTCGAACTTATTGATGATGCCGGTGCAAGAGAAACGGCTCGCAAGCCCGTTGGCGACTGGAACGGTTTAGAGATCGTGTCGAAAGGAGGCGCTTTAACCGCACTACTGAACGGTAAAAAAGTTTGTGAGAGTCAGCCGGGCGATGTCTCGGAAGGCGCGATCGGACTTCAGTCAGAAGACTTTGAGGTCCACTTCCGACGGATTCGGGTACGCGCAGAGAACTGACGGTGCCCCACCAACCCGACGCGCGAGCGAGGCCTGTTGCACTCCGAGTGGTGTTTGACATCTGGGCGAGGCCTGTTGCACTCCGAGGTCCGTTCCACGCGATGGCCTCGCTTGCGCGTCGGGTTGGTGGTGGGGTTCCGGTGGTAGCGATTGTGCGGGTCGTTCGTGGGTGACCGGTTCTCCGTGATGTCGCGAGGGAAGCGATTCATCCGAACGCGATAATGCTTCCGCCTCTATCTGTTGCAATGGCGCCATGAGGTTTCGCAGGGATTTGCCGAAGAGTTGTCGAACAAGAGTAAGCCGGATTTTGGAGGTGGCAACACCTCTCGCCGTCTTGACGACAATCCCTCCCCTGCGAAAGGAAGCTGGGCCGTGAAATTTACCTCATGGATTGAGTCTGTCGATCGGTCATTGAAACGCGGTCTTCGCCGAAAAGGGGAGCGGCACAATTATGCGGCGCTCGCCACAGAGGCACTCGAAGATCGCTCACTGATGTCCGCTTCGGCGCTATTTGTGGCGGGCGAACTGGATATCGAACTGGGATCGGCGGATAACGTCGCCGTTCGCGAAAATCCCGCGTCCCCCGGCACAGTGCAGGTTCTGTTGAATGGAGTGCCGCTCGCGAATGTTGCGAGTCTGACAACTGGTTCGATTGAGAAGATTCTCATTAACGGTGGCGATGACGCGAACCTGATCGATCTCACCGGTGTTACCGCCTCGGCATTCACGAACCCGCTGCTGACGATCGAAGTTCACGCCTTCAACGGCGACGACATTCTGCTGGGGAGCAACGATTTCGGTGACATTCTGGATGGCGGCGACGGCAACGACTCGATCGACGGCAACGGCGGCAACGACACTCTGCGAGGCGGCAATGGCAACGATGCGATCAGCGGTGGCACCGGTAACGACAGCATCGAAGGGAGCGACGGACAAGACGCCATCAACGGCAACGGCGGCGATGACACGGTTCTGGCCGGCAATGGCCAAGACCTCGTCGATGGCGGGGCGGGAAACGACAGCCTTTCCGGTGATGACGGTGCCGACACGATGCTCGGCGGAGACGGCAACGACACGCTCAATGGCATGGCCGGATCAGACTCGCTCGACGGCCAGGTCGGCGATGACTTGATTTTCGGTGGCACTGGTGACGACACGCTGTCCGGCAACCTGGGCAACGATACGCTCGACGGCCAAGCCGGTCTCGACAGCCTGCTGGGAAGCGATGGAAACGATCTGCTCATCGGCGGCGACGGCAATGACAGTCTGGCAGGCGAGGCAGGCAACGACACGCTGAATGGCTCGGCCAATAACGACACACTGGATGGCGGTGATGGTGACGACTCGCTGCTGGGTGGCGCGGGGAACGATGCCCTCTCCGGTTCCGCCGGCAACGATACGGTGCGTGGCCAGGCGGGAAATGACACAGTGCGTGGCGGAGCGGGAGCCGACCAACTCAACGGTGACGCCGGCGACGACGTCATCGAAGGTGGCGAGGCATTCATTTCGGTGGACGACGTGACGCTGACTGAAGGCAACGGCGGCGTCACGAACGCGGTGTTCACAGTGACTCTGTCCTTCGTCAGTCAGCAAACTGTCTCGGTGACATTCTCAACCACGGATGGTACCGCCACCGCCGGCAGCGACTACACGGCGGTGAACACCGTGGTCACGTTCGCTCCAGGCGTGACCACTCAAACGGTCAACGTTCCGGTGTTGGGAGACACCACCATCGAACCGGATGAAACATTCCTCGTCAACCTGACCAACGCAGCCAACGCGACCATCTTCGACGGAGTGGGACAAGGGGCGATTCTGGACGACGACAACCCCGCGCCCGATGTCAGCATCGGCCTGAACTTCACCGGAGCGACCATTAATGACACGCAGGGTTTCATCCCACCCGACACGATGGGAACCGTCGGTCCCAATCACATCGTCGAGATGCTTAATGGCGTCTTCACGATTTACAACAAGACCACGGGGGCTGTTCTGCAACGGATGTTTCTGGACCAATTCTGGGCCAACACGGGAGTGGCGGGGCCGTTAGGGACATTCGATTCGCGCATCGTGTTCGATCCAACGTCGGGGCGGTATTTCGCGAGTTCCGAGAATCAGGGTCCGGGACCGAATGGCGAAGGGAACAGCATCTTCATCGCGGTCTCGATTTCCAACGATCCGACGGCGGGCTTCCGTGGAGTCCGGTTTGTCGCCGACTCATCGGGCCAGTTTTTTGACGACTATCCCACAATGTCGATCGACGCCGACGGCATGTACTTCGCAACCAATAACTTTGGCAACACGTTCGACGTGTCGATCTTCTCGATACCCAAGGCCGATCTGCTGTTGCCTGTCCCCTCGGTGGCCAATATGAGCCGCTTTGAGAATCTGAATGCCAATCTCTTCGGAGACTCGATTCAGGCCGCGCTCGATTTCGGTCCCTCGGATGGCCGGGCCGCGTTACTTTCTGTGGCGTCCGGAAACACGTTGGTACGGACGAACATCATTGGAGCCGGCGGTCCCGGCGCGACGTTGCAGGCACCGACGAACATCACCATTCCGGCATTCCAACCCGCTCCTGACGGTGATCAACCGGGCGGTGCATCGCCGCTGGAAAACGTCACCCCGCGATTTACGGGCAACGTTTTCGAGATCGGGAACAGCATGTGGGCTGTTCACACCGTGCTCGATAATGCTACGGGAAATTCGGCGATCCGTTGGTATGAGATCGACGAGGTGACGAACGCCGTCTTGCAGACCGGAACTTTCGCCGATCCGGCATTGGACTTCTTAGATCCGTCGATCGCGGTCAATGCGGCGGGAGCGGTTGTCATCGGAGCCACGGGAACGGGGCTGAACCAATTCCCCAGCACTTACGCTTTTGTCGGACAAACCACGGCAGGCGTGACCTCGTTCGGAACGGCCATGTTGCTGCATGCCGGAACCGCCAGCCAAAACTTCGGCGGACGAAACCGCTGGGGCGATTACAGCGCGACGGTGATCGACCCCAGCAATCCAAACGCGTTCTGGACATTCCAAGAGTACTCGTCGGGGCCGACGACCTGGGCCATTCAAATCACACAACTGTTGGTCGTTCCGGCCGCGCCGCCGCCGCCACCACCACCGCCCCCCTTCGTGAGCACCGGTGATACACTCAACGGCGGTGACGGCAACGACACACTGTTCGGATCGGACGGCGATGACGTCATCAGTGGCAATGGCGGGAATGATTCTCTGGTCGGCGCTGGAGGAAATGATTCCATCCTGGGCGGCAGCGGCAGCGATATTCTGGACGGTGGCACGGGGGACGACACGCTTCGCGGCCAAGGCGGCGCGGACACGATGAACGGCGGCGACGGCAACGACGTCTTCGAATGGGACGCCAACTTCGACGGAGACGACATCGTCAGCAGTTCGAACGGCGACGATCGGATGACGGTCACGACCGGCGCGACGGTGGACGTCATCGCGGTCGGGAAAGTCGGCTCGAAGATGAAGGTCACGTTGGGTGCGAACCAACTGATCATCAACCCGACGATTCGCTTGGTGACGATCGACACCGGCGCCGGCAACGACACTGTGACGGTGGGAGACATCTCCGGCGTCACGGCAACAGTGCTGACAATCAACGGCGGCCTGGGCGATGACAACCTCAATGCCAGTACGGGAGTGCTGGGCAACGTGCGGATGGGGATCAACGGCAACGACGGCAATGACTCGATCACCGGCAGTGTGAGCGACGACACGCTAGATGGCGGCACGGGAACGGACACGCTGTTGGGTGGAGCCGGCAACGACACGCTGTTCGGCGGAACCGAAGGTGACGCGATCAACGGTCAGGCTGGCAACGACTTTATCCGAGGCGATGACGGCAATGACACGCTGGACGGCGGCGCGGGCAACGACTTGATGCGCGGCGGTCTGGGCCACGACACGATGAGCGGCAATGAAGGCAACGACACGCTCGAAGGGAACGACGGGCGAGACACGCTGGTGGGGGGTATCGGAAACGATTCGCTCGATAGCGGTCTCGGTCGAGATTCCCTGCTCGGCGGCGATGGCAACGACACGATCGACGGCGGCCAGAACGACGACACGGTCTTTGGTGAAGCCGGAGCCGATTCGATCCGTGGCGGCGACGGCCCCGATTCCATCGACGGTGGCTTGGGCTTGGACACCATCAACGGCGGCCAAGGCAATGACACCATCAGCTCGGGCGACGATGCCGATCTCGTGGCCGGTGGTGACGGAGACGATCTCATCAATGCCGGAATGGGCAGCGACTCGGTCACCGGCGGCGACGGCCGGGACACGATTTATGGTGGCGGCGGTAATGATGCTTTGCTCGGCAATGACGGAGACGATGTGATCAACGGCCAAAGCGGCATTGATACCATCTCCGGAGGCGAAGGGGCCGATACGCTGATCGGCGACGTCAGCGAGTTCAACGAACGCTTCGTGCTCATCAGCGATCTGCTGAAAAAACTCGGCTTGATTTGACCGAGCGGTGAATCACTCGGAAGCGGCATCTTCCCGAATACCCCGGTTGCCTCTGGCAACCGGGGTATTGCGTTTTCCGCTGGTGTGTTTGGCGCCTATCGGTGCTTTCTTTGAGCGGCAAGGCGCTAGTAAACGCTCATCAACTCCGTGATCGGAGTCGGGTTGCTCACCAAATGCGATGGGCGGCCTTGCGGCGTGTAGAGCACTTTGTCGGGATTGATTCCCAGCTTGGTGTAGATCGTCGAGACGAAGTTTTCCGGCGAGAGCACGCGGTCGATCGCGGAATAGCCATTCTTGTCGGTCGCGCCGACGACCATTCCACCCGGAGTGCCGCCGCCCGCCATGAGCACGGACATCGCATTCGCCCAGTGATCGCGACCGGCTTTCGACTGTCCCGACAGCGTCGAGAGTTTCGGAGTTCGCCCGAACTCGCCCAGAGCCGTCACGATCGTGGAACTCAACATGCCACGCTCGGAAAGGTCTTCAATGAGCGTCGCAACCGAATTGTCCCATTCGGGCAGTCGCTTCTGGCAAGCACCAAAGAGGTCTCCGTGGTGATCCCAGCCGCCGTCGTAAACGGTGACAAAGGGCACTCCCGCTTCGATCAGTCGCCGAGCCAACAGCAACCGCTGACCAAACGAATTTCGCCCGTAGCGTGCGCGGATCTGATCGGGTTCCTTCTGAATATCGAAAGCGGCCTGCGCGGCGGGCGAAGTGACCAGGTCGAAACCCTGCCGGTAGTAATCGTCGAGAGCCAGCACCGGATCGCCGGCGGATTTCTCGCTGATGCGCGGCAGCGTATCGACCAGCGCGCGGACATCGCGGCGCGCACCGAATCGCTGCTCAGCGAGACCGCGTGGCAGCGCGACGTCACGGACCTTGAAGTTCGAGCCGTTCGGATCGTCGGCAACAACGAACGGAGCGTACTTGGCTCCCAGAAAATTCGGCCCGCCGGATCGTGACATCGACGGCATTGAGAAATACGGCGGCAGCCCATTCGGCTTACCGAGTTCATGAGCGACCACTGCACCCATGCTGGGATGAAAGCTGACGAAAGCCCCACACCCGACAGGAATGCGCGGCGGAGATCCCGTCATCATGTAATGATTGCCGGCTCCATGATTGGCTTGGTCATGGCGGATCGACCGGATCATGGCGAACTTGTCCGCGATGCTCGCCAGTCGTTGCATGTGCTCGGAGAATTGAACGCCCGGCAGCTTGGTGGCGATTGGATCGAACTCGCCACGAATTTCCGCCGGAGCACTTGGTTTGGGATCGAAAGTCTCGAAGTGCGTCGGTCCGCCATCCATCCAAATCAAGATGCAGCCTTTGGCCGTCGGCTCAATCGAATTCGCGCTGTCCGCGGCCAATGCCCGCAGCGCCAGAGTGGGAACAAACCCAGTTCCCAGCCAGGCTCCCAGGCCAAGTTGCAAGCAACTCCGGCGGGAGAAACCATCACAATTCTTGGTGCGAGCCATGAGATGCTCCTTAGGGCGGGATCGCGGTACGAACCACGGAAGGCGGGCAGAGGCATATGACAAGATTGCAGATAATGCAGGATAACCGAGGAATTCGGCGAAGCAACCGCCAAACTTGATCTGAAGGTCGCCGTTATAGGACCAGCCGTCATGACAATCAAAGTTGGCGGTAATCCAGGGAGGTCACGTCGTGGATTTTTTTGCCACAGATGAAACACGGATTGAACACGGATCAGGACAGGAGGCAGGGAATTGGAAAACAAGAA
>JAYVSP010000588.1:0-2948 GCA_043775215.1 Planctomyces sp.
TCGAGCCGCGACCGTCAGGGAGTGTGACGGACAAGGACTTATGACCGCTCCCTGACGGTCGCGGCTCAATTCATTCACAGGCTCTCCGAGTCTGTGAATGAATCGAGCCGCGACCGTGAGGGAGCGGTTGTAAGTCGTTGAATATCACCGCTCCCTTACGGTCGCGGCTCGATTCATTCACAAGCTCTCCGCGGCGTGAATTGCGATGCAACCTTTTCGCTACAGTTCGGCGATTAGAAGCGGTATTCGACGCTGGAAAACCAAGAGAGGCCGGGATTCTTTACGAACCCGATGTTGCCGTTGCGGTCGACGATGGCCAGCGAATTGTGCTCGTAATAATTGCGGTCGAACACATTCAGCAACGAACTTCGCAGCGTCAATTTGTCTGTCCAGCGGTAGCTGGCATGGATGTTGTAGACGACGAAACCCGGAGTGCCGAGTTCACCCAAGCTGTTCGCGAGATAGTCCTGTCGAGTCGCGAAACGGGCTTGCCATTCCAGTGTCCATTTCCGGTCAAGCGGCTCGACCAACCGAGTCGTGAAAATTCCGCTCAGGGGATAGATGCCAGGAACACCTTCGCTTCCGGGAAGGTGATGAACTTGGCCGGTGTAGACATCCACCCAAGTCGGGTCGTAATTGGTGCCGCGCGTGTAGGTCAGTGTTCCGGCAAATTCTAACCAGGGAGCCACCTGGTGCTCGGCGAAGAGATCGAAGCCGGTGAGCGTGACGCGGTCGATATTGCGATAGCTGTAGCCGATGGATGCCGCATCCGCGGAGATGTCTTGATTGGGAATGTTGGGATCAGCCATGAAGGGCTGGCCTCGGCCCAGGGTTCCCGGTGGTACCGTTCCATTTTGGGGAAACGATGTGAAGTTGTTCGCGGCGAGCCCAATGTAGTTATGAATGGTCGAATGAAAGGCTCGCGCGCCGAATGTCGAGTGTTCGTGCTTCGACGTGAGTCCCAGGTCGAATTGCAAGTTTTCTTCGGGATCCAACCGAGAATCGCCGACGGCGAAACTGTTTCCAAAGCGGACCAGCGGCACGAACGGTTGATCGCTGTAAAGCTCCGTCAGATTGGGCGGACGCATCGCATAGGCAACACCGGCATTCAGGGTCAGCGTCTCAGTCGCCTGAAAACTGCTCGTCAAAAAACTCGTCGAGAGAAAACGCGTGGAGGTGTCGAAGCCCGGAGCGAACGTGCCAGCCGGTGTGATTTGCGTGGACGTGGCGACGACATCGGAGGAATCAATTCCATAACGTACCCAGTCCAAGCGTTGGCCAAGGCCGATTTTCCAGCGATCGGTTATCGAGACGTTTCCACCCGCAAAGATTCCGAAGTCGTCGGCGGACGAGTCGGGAATCCCGAAGGTATCTCCGGCAAAGCTGCGAGTGCCGTCGGGATTGAAGTCTCGTTCGCGATAGAACTGTCGCAACCGCCGCCAGTCGATACCGGTGCGCAGTCCCCAAACGTCTTGGTCGCCCCAAAACTGAATGGACCGAGCACCCCAATTGTCTGAAAGTCCTTCGCCAGTCAGCGTCCCACCGTTCGCCATTTCGGGATAGGGTTCTCCCAGGAATCGACTGGCAAAGGTGCGCTGCTTGGCTTCGCGCGAGGCATCGGAATCAAAGGCGGCCTGATTCCACCAGAATTGCATTTGCTGACGATCGACATTGTCGTCGTCGTGCATGGTCCAGCGGACGTTAAACTGATCGGCGTGCTGGTTGTTGATGTCATAGGCCACTCCAGGCAATTCGGTATCGCGGAGTTCTTGGCGCAGATAACTGAAATCGAGGCGGCTGTCTTTGGTGACGTCGTTGCTGATCGCCATAAACACGTCTTGCTCGTGGTAGCTGGCTGGCACCTTGAAGTCCGACGAGTGTTTGCCGGGGCGATAATCGTTTCCCATCCGTTGACCGATGCTGACGATGGCTCCGGAATGTTGGTTTGCGTAGCCGGCGGTCTCGCGCCACATCAATTGTTGGCCGTTTGACGTGTACCCGAAATGCGATCGTGAACTAAGCGTCAGTTGGTCCGCTCGCTGAGGTGCGAGCAGTTGAGCGTCGAAGAAGCCGAACCCCGGCCCATATTCGACCGCATACGGTCCCGGAATCAGAGTGACCGTATCTACCAAATTGGGATCGATCTGACTGAAGAGTGAGTCGATGTCCAAGCGTGTTTTCATCTGATTCATGCCATCGGCGACGCCGACCAATTGCGATCCGGAATAGCCGCGAATCCGCACATCCTGATTCAGCGCGGAGGTGCTGCGAACCACAACTCCAGGGGCGTTCGAGAGCAGCCCGCCCGTCGATGTCGCTTGTCCGCTGGCGTTCTTTCCGGGATTGAAGATCGTCTCAGGGCCGGCCCCCGTGTTCCGAGGCGCCGCCTCTTTCACACCGATCGATTGAAGTCGTTCCGGGGCCTTGTCCGCCAGATCGAGCAACGCGTCGAGATTATCTGCATCCGGAGCCGCAGACTCCGAATCTTCGGCTGCGACAACAGACGTGTCGTCATCGTCCGAATCGGATTCTTCAGCGGAACTCACACCACCAGTCATGCTGATTGCAACAAGCATGGCAGCCGTGCAGCGTGTGAGGCTGCTCGACAGTCGTTGCCAATGAAACCACGCGCGAAACTGCGAGCTGCACATGACTAGCGTGCTCGTGGACTGTGGATTGGAAAGGTTGTGCCCGGCATAAGACCATCCGCGGCGGCTGATGTTTCGGTATCGACGTCGGTCATGGTGTACTTCAGACGGCTCATTTCCCCAGCTACGACTGCCAAGGCGGGGACAACCGCTCTCAACCGCAGGGCGTGCGCCACGCGCAACCTTGAGCGGAATGACGCTAACTAAGTAGACCCGCAGAAAACTATGTAGCCACGTTCGCCAGAACGTGGGTTTTTCGGCCATTTGCCCACGCTCTGGCGAGCGTGGCTACCCAGAGAT
>JAYVSP010000589.1:0-9026 GCA_043775215.1 Planctomyces sp.
CGACAAGTACTACTTGCCGATGGACGAGTTCACCAAGATGGGAAAAGAGGCTTTCCAGTCACACCCGCGGATCGAGCACAACTACAGCCAAGCGGCCGGCCTGGTCCACTTCTTTATGCACTTTGAACGAGGCCGCTACCGCGACGACCTAATCAAGCACCTGTGGCAAATCTACCAACAAGCCGAACGCGCCGGCCCCGTCGACACGCTCGCAGTCCTTACTGGCACCGACTTCCGAGAACTGGACCAGCAATACGCCGAATTTACGCGAGCGGTCTCAAAAGCCTTGCGCGAAGAGTTTGCTACCCAGGAATAGTGAATTCGCTCCCCGGCTGGCGACGCGCACCGGAAAGCGAGACATTCCTATGAAACGAAAAATGAACGTCGATCAGAAAATGAAAACGACCTTCGTCCAGAATATGATCTCACAACTCAAAGAGCTGCTCGTGGGCAGCACATGATGAGCAGCACGACATTGTTGACCTTTCATCGAAACTGGCGATGACCCAGGTTCGTCGCTTTGGTAGTTTCCCGCCGCGTACACCTCGGCCCTCTTGGAGAATAACTCATGGCCCCCGTCGCTGCGGATCGGAAAGAACTTGTGGAAGCGGCTCGCCGAGTCTACGACGAACAATTGAAGACTCGACTGGAAGCGGAGCACTTCGGCAAGGTCATCGCGCTCGACCCGGACACGGGAGACTACGTGCTTGGCCGGGACTTTGCTGAGGTTGACGCGGCTCGACGAGCCCAGTTGGGATCTCGTCCGGTGTTTGTGTTCCGCGTTGGCGGCGGCGGTGCGGTGAAAATTGGTGGAGTCTTGCGCCATGCACGGGTTTCTGGATGAACTGCATCAATCCTTCTTGACGTTGGATATCGGTCAGGGACCACTCGACTTTCTGGTAGACACTGGCTTTGCCGGGACGTTGGTCATCGGTGAAGAGCTGTTCGACCCGACGAACGCCGACTGGATCGGCGAATCCGAGGCTGATCTGGCGGCGGGACAGACGCAACTCTTCGATCTTTACGAGATCGAATTCTTGTGGCTCGGACAGCCCACCCGCATGACGGCCTTTGTGGGTCCAGGAAAAGAGTGTCTGCTTGGAACAGCGCTGCTCAATCCCCATGAACTGGTCATCAACTATCGCCACCGAACCATGCGGCTGATCGTCGACTCGGAATGGTGAACGGAGATTAGCGCGGGACGATTCGTCGTCGGCCGGTCTTCGCGAGGTACGTCTGCTTGGCCGTGTCGAGGAATTTCCAGAACGCGGGCGTGTCGATCTCGCGCAGCCAGTGAACGGTGATCGTGACCTCTTGCCACGGACCGGTGGATTCTTTGACGCGGACTCGGTCGCCGCGGCCATAGGCTTCGATCTCGCGGATGTCGTCGACGGACTTCAGTGTCAATGCGGCGGCGAGCGACTTCTGCTGGAATGTGTTTTCGGGGACTCGGAACTTCAGGGTCAGCAACCATTCGTCGCCGGTCAGCGCGTGCAGGAACCAGCCGCGAGACGTGTCTGGGCCGATGACCTCGACCACGCTGCGCTCTTCCCAGTTCGTGGTCAGCCGCGCGTCGGGATCGACGACGACACCCTGTCGCTTCAAGCCCGACTGCTGCTGGCGCTCTTCCAACGTCGCGGCCGTGGTCACTTTGCCACTGAGCTTCTTTGATAGTTCGGCGATCTGCGCTGACTTCCGGCTGGGGACGATGTTGTCCGTTGCTGCCTTGGTAATGGGACTTATGTTTCCTATCGGAATTGTTGAAGTCGACGGGGTTGCTTCCAGAAACTCGATGACTCGTTCCAGGGCCGTTCCCTCCCAGCGACAGGGCTTGCCGTTGTGCGCGACTCGATTCACCAGATGCCACTTCCGCCCGTCAATCTGCCAGGGCATCTTGGCATCGCGGCCCAGATCGCCGAGCGTCATGTCTCCGGCTTTCTTTTTCCGCACGGCGTCCGCATCGAAGAACACGCGCTCGCCGCGAGTTCCGCTCGCCAGCACCGGTGCCAGTGCGGCTGCCGTGTGTGAGTACTGAGTGCTGAGTACTGAGCCCTCTGACTTCTGATCTCTGACTTCTGACTTCTGACTTCTGATCTCGGACTTCTGGCCTCTGACTTCTGGCCTCTGGCTTGCCACGACATCCTCCGGCGTTCCCTCGGCCACGATCCAGCCGCCGCCGTCGCCCGCTTCGGGGCCGAGGTCGATCAGCCAGTCGGCGGTCTTGATGACATCAAGGTTGTGCTCGATGACGATGACCGAGTTTCCTTTCTCGACCAGGCTGTTGAGTACTTTCAGCAGCTTGTCGATGTCGTCGAAGTGCAGGCCGGTGGTCGGTTCGTCGAGGATGTACAGGGTCTTGCCGGTCTGCGGTCGAGCCAGTTCCGCAGCCAGTTTGACACGCTGAGCTTCGCCGCCGGAGAGCGTTGGAGCCGATTGACCCAGCGTCAGATAATCGAGTCCGACGGCGCACAGTGTCGCCAGCGGACTGCGAATCTTCGGAATGTTCTCGAACAGTTCGAGAGCTTTGCCGATCGGCATGTCCAGCACATCGGCGATCGACTGGCCACGGTACTTCACCGCGAGCGTCTCGGAGTTGTACCGCTTGCCTCGGCATTGATCGCACTCGATCCAAACATCGGGCAGGAAGTGCATCTCGATCAACTTTTGGCCGTTTCCTTCGCACGGTTCACAGCGTCCGCCGGCTCGATTGAAGCTGAACCGACCCGGCCGCCAGCCGCGCACTTTCGATTCGGGAAGCTGCGTGAAGAGTTCGCGAATCTCATCGAATACGCCGGTGTACGTGCCGGGATTTGACTTCGGCGTACTGCCCAGCGGCTGCTGATCGACGACGATCAACTTGTTGATCAGGTTCAATCCGCGCAACTCGTCATATGGCCCCGGCGTTTCATTCAGCCGATGCAACTGCCGCGCGACGGCCTTCGCCAGCGTCTCTTGAATCAGCGAACTCTTGCCCGACCCGCTGACTCCCGTCACGACGGTCAGCGTGCCGAGCGGCACTCGCAGATGCACATTTCGCAAGTTGTGGTGTCGAGCGCCGATGAGTTCCAGCCAGCCGGGTGCGTGGGGAGGGGAGGAGGCGAGGAGGCGAGGAGGGGAGGAGGAAGAAGTCTGTTTGTGTTTACTCCTCCGTTCCTCCCCTCCTCCCCTCCTCCCCTCCGAAGCCGATGGCATCCGCCTCGTCACCGGAATCGCAATTTCGCGACGTCCCGATAAAAACGCGCCGGTCAGCGACTGCTCGTTCTTGCCGAGTTGCTTCGGCGAACCTTCGGCCGTGACCGTGCCGCCAAGCCGGCCGGCTCCCGGTCCGAAGTCGTAGAGGCGGTCGGCCGCTCCGAGCACTTCGCGATCGTGCTCGACCAGAACCAGCGTGTTGCCGAGGTCGCGCAGTTTCTTGAGCGCCGACAACAGCCGGCCGTTGTCACGCGGATGCAGGCCGATCGTCGGTTCATCGAGCACATACAACACGCCCGTCAACGCGCGGCCAATTTGGCCCGCCAGGCGAATGCGCTGGCACTCGCCGCCGGACAACGTCGGCAACGTCCGCGCGAGCGACAAATACGTCAAGCCGACATCCACCAGGAAGCTCAAGCGGCTGGTTCCTTCGGTGAGCAGATCGCCGGCGATCTTTTTCTCGGCACTCGCCAGCTTCAGCGATTTCAGAAACTTCAACGCTTCATCGAGCGGCAATTCCGAAACTTGTTGCAGCGTGAATCCACAAAACCGCACGTTCGCCGCATCGTCGCGCAGCCGGCTGCCATCGCACGTCGAACACGCTACCTCGCCGGTCAGTCCGTGCAGCTTCTGGCGGTAGGCATACGACACGCGGCCAGCTTCTTCGATCGCGGGGTACAGACCCTTGTACTGAAACTTGAAAGTCGGAATTTCAGATTTCAAATTTAAGATTTCAGATTTCGGATTCGGAATTGCTGATTTCAAATTTCCAATTTCAGATTTCACATTGGAGACATCCGATTTCAGCGGGGAGGTTCCCGATTTCCGGGTTGCGATGTCAGGCTTTGGATTTGAACTCTTTGAATCTGAATTCTGAGATTTGAAATTTGAGATTTGAGATTTGAGATTTGAGATTTCCCAGGACAGTTCAATCCACCGCTCGCCCGTTCCGTGCAGCACGAGCCGCTTGTGCCGCGGGTCCAGTCGCTCGAAGGGCAAATCCAGTGGGATGCCAAATTGCTGAGCCAGCGATTCGAGCATCGCTCGGAACAGCGGACTTTCGGCGACATCGGGCCACGCTGTGACGGCACCTTCGGCCAGAGTCTTCTTCGGCTCGTTGATCAGCGCAGCGAGATCGGTTCCTTGCTGGACTCCCAGACCTTCGCACGTCGGACACCAGCCGAGCGGGCTATTGAACGAAAAGTTGTGCGGCGTGAGTTCTTCAAAGCTCCGACCGCATTGTTCGCAGGCGTAATGCAGTGAGTAACGATCGACACGCCAGTGCTCTTCGGGAGCGTTGTCATCGACATGTGCCACGCGAATCAAGCCGCGACCGAGATCAAACGCCTGCTCGACCGAGCCAGCCAGACGGCTGCGGACTTTTCGCAGCGTAGGCGATCCGCCTGCGTCCTCTGTGTTTTCCTTCGATGCAGGCGAGCCGCCCGCACTACGACTGACGCGATCGACGACGACTTCGATGACGTGCTTGCTGCGGCGGTCGATCTCGGGGACGTCTTCGAGACGATACGTCTTGCCGTCGATACGAACCCGGCGAAAGCCGCGCGTTCGCAGCGAGTCCCACAGCCGCTCGTGCTTCTCGCCGACTTTCACTTCCTGCGGCGCGAGGATGAGAAGCGCCGAGGGCAGCGTAGCCGAAGTCGTGAGACTTCGGTCCGAACTCTCACGAGTTCGGCTACTTGAACCACTCATCAGCTTGTCGATCACCTCATCCGTCGTCTGCGTCGTCACGGCGATGCCACAGTCCGGGCAGTGCAGCGTGCCAAGGCGGCACCACAACAATCGCAAGTAATCGTAAATTTCGGTAACGGTGCCGACCGTTGAGCGCGGGGTGCTGCCGGTTGTCTTCTGTTCAATGGCGATGGCGGGCGAGAGGCCGTGAATGTGCTCGACCTTTGGCTTCGGCATCTGGCCGAGGAACTGGCGCGCGTAACTCGACAACGACTCGACATACCGCCGCTGCCCCTCGGCGTAGAGCGTGTCCATCGCCAGCGAACTCTTGCCGCTGCCGCGCGGCCCGCAGAAGACGCTCATCTGATCGCGCGGGATCGTCAGGTCGATGTGCTGCAAGTTGTGCTGTGCGGCACCACGAATCGTGATGACTTGTCCGCGCTCGGCGCGGGTCTCCTGACCCCGCCGCTGACTGGGTCCGCGCTCGGCGCGGGTCTCCTGACCCCGCCGCTGACTGGACCGTAGGTCTCCCCTCGATTCGGCCGAATTCAACGCCGCAACCGACTTCATGGGAGACCTGCGGTCGGGCGAAGCGGCGGGGTCAGGAGACCCGCGCCGAGCACCAGGCAACACCGCTCGCAACGCGCGGCCGGTGTGAGATTCCGCACACGCCGCGACTTCTTCCGGCGTCCCGCAGCACACGATGCGTCCGCCGCCGGAGCCACCTTCGGGACCGAGATCGATGACCCAGTCGGCGGTTTTGATCACGTCGAGGTTGTGTTCGACGACCAGCACCGTATTGCCCGCAGCGACGAAGCCGTGCAGCACGTCGAGCAGTTTGTGGATGTCGGCGAAGTGCAGGCCGGTGGTCGGTTCATCCAGTAGATAGATCGTCCGGCCGGTTGAACGCTTGCCCAATTCGCGAGCCAGTTTGATTCGCTGAGCTTCGCCGCCGGAGAGTGTCGGCGACGGCTGACCGAGCTTGAGGTAGTCCAGCCCGACGTCGTGCAGAGTTTGCAGTAGCTTGCGGATCGGCGCGATGTTCTCAAAGTGATCGAGCGCTTGTTGGACATCGAGTTCCAGGACGTCGGCGATGCTTTTGTCTTTGAACTTCACTTCGAGCGTTTCATGATTGAAGCGATGCCCGCCGCAGACCGGACAGGTCACCCACAAGTCGGCGAGGAAATCCATTTCGAGCTTGTTGCTGCCGTTCCCTTCGCATGCTTCGCAGCGCCCGCTCGGCACATTGAAGCTGAATCGGCCGGGCTTGTAGCCCCGCATTTTCGACTCGGTCAGTTGCGTGAACAGATCGCGAATCAGGTCGAAGACTTTGACATACGTGGCCGGGTTCGATCGCGGTGTGCGGCCGATCGGCGACTGGTCGATGTCGATCGCCTTGTCGAGATGTTCCAGGCCGAGAATCTGCCGATGCGGTCCCGGCGAGCCGTTCCCTTTGTTGAGATCACGATTGAGCACCTCCCACAAAATGTCGTTGACCAGCGAACTTTTCCCAGAACCGCTGACTCCCGTCACACACACGAACGCTTCGAGCGGAAACGTGGCATCGACGTTGATGAGGTTGTGGTGCGTGGCGCCGAGGATGCGCAGAGATTTGCCGGCGAACCTGGTCTCGGCGAGAGCTTCCTGCGTTTGTCCGGTCCCGGCGAGAGATTCTTGACTTCGTCCGGTTCCCTCGCCCCGGTACTCCGGGGAGAGGGTTAGGGAGAGGGGTCGTGGAGTGTTCGCCTCGTCTTGAATGCGCAGTGCTTCGCCTCCTGATCGTTTTCGACTCCGAAGACCCCTCTCCCTAACCCTCTCCCCGGAGTACCGGGGCGAGGGGACCGGGCAAGAAATGCCCCGCAACTCTGCCGCGCGCTCCGCGTCAATCCGCCGCACCTTCGGAACTTCGATGACCATTGCACCGGAGAGGTACTTGCCAGTGAGGCTCTCTTTTGACTTGCAGACTTTTTCGTACGAGCCTTCCGCGACGACTCGGCCGCCGCGCACTCCTGGTCCTGGGCCGAAGTCGACGATGTGATCGGCGGCTCGCATGGTCTCGTCGTCGTGTTCGACGACGATGACCGTGTTCCCTTGATCGCGCAGCTCGCACAGGCTGTCGAGCAACATTTGGTTGTCACGCGGATGCAGTCCGATCGATGGCTCGTCGAGGATGTAGACGACTCCGACCAGCCCGCAGCCGATCTGCCCCGCCAACCGGATGCGCTGACTCTCGCCGCCGGACAACGTCGGTGCCGCGCGGTCAAGCGTGAGGTAATTGAGCCCACATCGCAGCAAGAAGCCCAGCCGGCCACGAATCTCTTTCAGCACCTCGCTCGCGATGTGCTGCTCCGTCGGGCCGAGTTCGAGCGACTCGAAGAACTGGGCTGTCTCTTGGATGCTCAGCGCACAAACTTCGTGGAGGGCAAGAGTCGGAGGGTGGGGCGGTGGGGAGGTGGGGTGGTGGGGAGATAATGCCTCATTCACGCGAGTGGTCTTCTCCCCACCTCCCCCTCTCCCCACCTCCCTACCTTCCCACGTTGTTGTCACCGTCACGCACCGCGCCTGCGCGTTCAGTCGCGTCCCGCCGCAGGCCGAGCACCGGGCGAACGCCATGTACTTCTCAAGCTGCTTGCGACGCGCGGGGTTGCGGGTCTTGCTGTAGTTGCTGAGCAATTCGGGGATCAGTCCGCCGAATGTGCCGCCGTGTTTCCACAAGCCGCCGGAATGACGCCACTCGAAGGCGATATGCCGTGAGCCGGTGCCGTACAACAACGCTAGCCGCACCTCGTTGGGCAATTCGCTCCACGGCGACTTCAGCACCGAGTCTTTCGGCAGGCTATAGTCGAGTTCGAGCGTCTCGGCCACGCCCTCATAGATGTGTTGCTGCCACTTGCCGATCTCCTTCAACGGACCAAGCAACTCAATCGCCCCCTGCCACAGCGAGAGCGATTCGTCCGGGATCAGCCGATCCATCAAGAACTCAAACCGCTCGCCCAGGCCGGTGCAGTCGAGACACATTCCTTGCGGACTGTTGAAGCTGAAGAGTTGCGGCGAGGGCGGTTCAAAGCTGACGCCGCAGTGAGTGCAGGCGTAATGTGCGGAGTAGAGGCGATCGTTAGCGGTGGGCGGAAGCGCTTCTGCCTGCTCTGCTTCTTGTTCTGCTCCCTCTCCCCCCGCATCGGGGGGAGAGGGTTGGGGTGAGGGGGGCTGGCGTCGCGAACGACCTTCAATTGCCAACGGCCCCCTCACCCCAGCCCTCTCCCCCGAAGCGGGGGAGAGGGAGCGGTCGCTCTCGCCTTCAACGCTAACCACCAGCCGTCCGTCCGCGAGCTTCAGCGCCGACTCGACCGCTTCGGCCAATCGGCTGCGCGATGACTTGCCTGCCTCCAACCGATCGACCACGACGTCGATCGTGTGCTTCATTTGTTTGTCGAGCCGGATGTCGGCATTCAATTGTAGGACGCGGCCATCGACTCGAGCCCGCAGAAAACCACGCTTGAGCAGGTCTTCAAACAGATCGCGATATTCGCCTTTTTGTCGTTGAATGATCGGTGCCAGAACCAGGAACCGCGTTCCTTCGGGCAACCGCGCGATGCTGTCGATGATTTGTTCCGGCGACTGAGCCGTGATCGGCCGGCGGCATTGCGTGCAGTGACCTTGCCCGACTCGCGCGAAGAGGACACGCAGATAATCGAAGATCTCGGTGATTGTGCCGACGGTCGAACGCGGATTTCGGCCGCTCGTCTTTTGCTGGATCGAGATCGACGGCGACAGGCCGGTAATCGAATCGACCTCCGGCTTCTGCATCTGTCCCAGAAACTGGCGAGCATACGACGAGAGGGACTCGACGTACCGCCGCTGTCCTTCGGCATACAGCGTGTCGAATGCGAGCGAACTTTTGCCCGATCCGCTGACGCCGGTCATCACGATGAGTTGATTCTTCGGCAGTCGCAGGTCGATGCTTCGCAAGTTATGCTCGCGGGCACCTCGAATCACGATTTCGGTTTCGGCCATAATGCTCAGTAGCGTGCGGGGTCATGTCGGCGAGCTAAGTAGACCCGCAGAAAACTATGTAGCCACGTTCGCCAGAACGTGGGTTTTTCGGCCATTTGCCCACGCTCTGGCGAGCGTGGCTACCCAGAGAT
>JAYVSP010000590.1:0-2924 GCA_043775215.1 Planctomyces sp.
CGCGGAGATATCGTCCTGCATTCGTTGCAGATTGTCCTGACTTGCACTTGTCTCGACTTGCAGACTGCTTTTGCGAATCTCTTCACTCACGCTCAAACACTCCCATCTGCGTCGGCGAGCCAACGAGTTCGTCCACCGGGCCGACCGGAACGAACCGCACGACGTAGCCATGCTGAGCCGCTACACGATTGGCCCAATCCTGAAACTCTTGCCGGGTCCACTCAAAGCGATGATCGGAGTGGCGGAACTGTCCGGCAGGGAGCGACTCCCACTTCACGTTGTATTCGCAGTTGGGCGTCGTCAGCACGACGGTCTTGGGCCGGGCGAACTCAAACACCACTCGCTCGAACGCTGACAACCTCGGTGGATCGAGGTGTTCGATCACTTCGACAACGGCCGCCGCATCAAAGTTCGCCAGACGCTGGTCTCGATAGATCAGCGAACCATGAATCAACTTGATCCGCTCGGCCTGACGATCAGGAATCCGGTCGAGGTTGAGCCGACGGTGGGCAATCTCCAGCGACCGGATCGAAACATCCAAGCCGACGATCCGCTCAAACTGACGGTCGGCCAGAATGTCACGGAGCAGCTTGCCTTCACCGCAACCTAGGTCCAGCACGCTGCGAGCACCGCTGCCACGCAATGCGGCCAGTACCGTGCCGTGTCGTTGTTCGTTCAGGCTGACGGTCTGCTCCAACGACTCTTCCGGTCCCAAGTCCGTTGGCTCTTCGTTCCCATTGTCGATTGGCTCTTCCTCAACCAATCGGGCAAGGGCCTCCCGGTACAGGTTGGATCGGTGCCGCAGGTAACGACGAGTGATCAGTTCCTTTTCAGGGTGAGACGCCAGCCATCCGGCCCCGTGTTCCAGCAGCTTCTCCAGTTCGTCATCGCCGACGAAATAGTGCTTCTGGTTGTCGAACACCGGAACCAGCACGTAGAGATGCGTCAGCAGTTCAGACAAGGTGGTTGTGGCCGCAATCGTCACCGAGAAATACGGACTCTCGCCCCACTCGGGAAACTGAGTGTCGAGCGGGTGCCGTGTCGCTTCCACGGTGTAGCCCAGCGGCTCGAAGATCCGTTGCACGAGTCCTTCACCACCACGAACGGGCAGCACTTCGATGCAGGCCGTCAGCGGAATGGGTGAATTAACCAACTCCGCTCGATCCTTGCAGCGACCGGACAGGGCCGATCCGAAGACTTGAGAGATGGCAACGCTCAGGAATGACGATGCCACATAGGGCCGGTCATTCACGTATTGCCCCAAGAGAAAACTCTGCTCCCGACTCTTGCCTCGAACCATGCCCACCGGGTCCACATCCAACAGCAAAGCTGCCGAGGTGCGTTCTTCCGAGACTTCGGGATAAAAGACGTGAGCTTGCCCAAAGCTCAACTCGAAGCTTTGACACCGCTCCGGGTGCTTGTGCAGCAGGAAGCCCAGATCGGTGGCGGGTTGGTGCGTGGTGGAGATGGTGAGAAGCATAAGAATTCAATCCGCCAGTTCGCATGACGAAGGATCGCCGAACAATTTCACTTGGAGACCGCTTTTCGATGTTGCCAGATATCCCTCTTGGGATTGGGCCGACAACCACATTGAACTCCGCAGAATTGCTCACACACGGGTCCACTTCATGGTAGTCAGGTCCAAACGGAATCTCTCTTCATTTTCGACATGCTGCTCCTCGCCATCGACTTCTTGACAGATCGTTCCCCGTATCATTCTGTGTCTGCTCTTGCTCGTCGTCATCCATTGAGGAGCGTTCGCGCCAACGATTCATTGCCACGGCGATGGCGGCGGCGCGGATTCAATCGGCCGGACTGCCGAACGATGCGGTTGGCGCTTCGTTCAGCCGACAGGTCAGAATCGATCTGATCCCGGTGCCGCTGCTCGCCCCGCTCCCAACATTTTCGGTGGCCACAACTACGACGGTCGTTGATTCAACCGTCTTCGTAACAACCGCCAACCTGAGAGTAGTGAAGCGGCCATGATTGCTCTCAGGCTGACGGTGTTTTCCCTTCCCCGTTTTGCCCAAGGCGGTCAGGATCACTGATCGCACATCTCGCAGAGCACTTCGGATTTCGTGCCTGAGAGTTCGTGCCACATCCTGCAATCGTTGATCGGAACGCGTTCGATGCCGAATAACGCTTCGGATGATTCCGATCTCCCCTACGCAGGCATTGAGGAGTACATGCGACTCCCCGATGCAGGAGGCGCGGATGATCGGGTCTGTGGCCGTTGGAACTCCTTTGAATTTGAAGAGGTTCACCACAGTGTTCCCGAACGATTACAGCACGCCTGACCGGGCGGATGCCGCCGTTGTTGAGTACCTCCGGTGCATAGACCGTGGCGAAATCGTTGATCGCGAGCAGTTCCTCATGGCACATCGCGAGGTGTCCGAGGAACTCCGGGAGTTTTTTGCGGGGGAAGACATGCTGCGATGTTTCATCCGGCTGTGCGGCTGGAAATTGGCTGGTCGCAATTGAAAACGTTGCCGCGTGAATGCCGTTGAACACAAGAGGCCGATCAAGAATGCTCAGGCATCGTCGCTAATTTGCTTTTGCTGGGAAAGTCGGGCAAAGTGTTTTTTCGTTTGGGGGGCGATTGGGCACAAATGTGCGAGCGAATCGTCTGAGCGAGGAGCACTTCGGGGCTGTGCTTCCTTGCATGAGTGTGTTCAATTAGTCCTCAAACAGGCAACTGGTTTGTCGAATTTGCGGCGTTTGGGGGCGCGCACGCCGAGCGCGTCCGACGTTGTCGGCAGCGCGTGTTGAGCGGCGGCGCGTGTTGAGCGGCGGCGCGTGTTGAGCGGCGGCGCGTGTTGAGCGGCGGCGCGTGTTGAGCGGTGGCGTTGTCGCAGGGTGAGGCTTGGGGTTCGCAGAACCGGTGAGAGGGTGATGGGGCGGGGGGCGGCGTTCAGACGGGAACG
>JAYVSP010000591.1:0-11650 GCA_043775215.1 Planctomyces sp.
AAATCTTACCCAACCCCACGCCCTATAGCACACGCCCTCGCGCGTGCGTCCTACCGCTGCGCGCCGACCATGTGCAAAACAGTAACGGCAGTGCCATTCCTGTCTGTTCCCTATGTAGGCGCCTGTGAGAGGCGGCGTCCAAGTACCTTTTGATCCCCCGCCCCTCCTCTTCCGTGTTGCGGCCGGTCGGCGGTGGCCTTGCGGTGCGAAAAGTCCCATCCGCGAACCGAAGGAGAGTCAATCCAGGTCGCGGATGGGTGGAGCAGGCCCAAGTTTCGCCGGTCTGGTTATTGGTTTATGCGGCGCCTTTGCTGCGGATGGCGGCGCGGAAGTCGGCCAACGCACAACCGAAGTCATGGTAGACGCGGAACGACAACGCCAGTTTGTTGACGTCGTGATCAAGGCCAAAACTTTCGAGCGTCGGTGACTGCATTCCATCCAAGAAACCGACGACAACGGCGGCGTTCATCGGGTCGCTGAAAAGATACCATGCTGTGGCCGAATATCCTGTATACGCCGAGTCGGACAATCGCGGCTCAACCACCAGCTTCGCAATCGCCTTGAACGTATTGCCGGTAGGCAGATTGTCACCTGTCGCAACGCGAGCAACCTCGGTCGAATTGAGCAGCGCGAGTGCGGTTTGTTCCAGCTCGGGCGGAACTAAAAGAACACTAGGCTGCAAGTCGAGCAAATTTCCTTCCGCGTCCTTCATTAGCCGCAGCATCTTGATGGCGGTTGCGAGAGAAGACGCTTGCAGCGGTGATCCCGCGCCGTCGAATGCATTCGCGCGGCCGGACGTGAAGAATGCAGCGTTGTCCATGAATGTCGTCGCGACCAGTCCATTCAAAGTGCGCATCGCGGCGCGAGCCAGGCCGGGAATGACGTCCGAAAAACACGATAGGTCGTCATTGACGATGTCTCTGCGATCAATACTGAACATCTTTGCGAACGTGTCAACCGTCCATGTGTACGTATCTTCGCCATAGCTGCCGTGTTTGATTTCGCCGCCGGGGGCCAGTTGCGTCAGGTCGCCCGCGAACGTCGGTCGGACGCCGCGTTGCGTTTTGAAGTTCGCGGCCGATTTCGTCGCGGCGAAACTGCGCCATGATGCCGGCGCGGTGCGATAGGCTTCAAACAGAACGCGGTTCGCGGAGTCGCCAAGAGCGACCGGCATCGACCCCGTGGACAATCCGGCCCGAATCATTTCATGTCGTGCCGATGGCACCTCACGGCCGTCGATCATCAACGCCGCGCGGCACAAATCAGGAAGCGATTGGCCATGTAGCCGGCGGGACTGCTGCATGATCTGCTCGCCAAATGCCGCGATGGCGGCCGTCTCGAAACCCGCGCGGACCATCAGAGCGGCGGACAGGTGTTGCGGGCCGGTGCCGGCACCGCGCGACTGATAAACAGTGTGGCATTGCGGTCGGGACGCGCGAAGGATTTCGGTCTCAACGCGCGTTGCGTGCCATCCTTCGGCGATGCCCTTCTGCTTCAAGCCGGCGACGATCGCTTCGTGTTGGGGATTGAAGGCCGCGATGTCGGGCTCGGCTTGCAATGCCTGAATCTCGGCAATGCGTTCCGCTTCACCGGCCAAGCCCGCTTTGATCACTGGCGGGGGCGGCGGCATTCCGGCGTAGGCGCATTCAAACTTGATCAGATTTTCCGGCGTGATGGTGTCCGGGTTACTACCTAATTCGATAATGAAGGCGCGGATTTTTGGTTCGATGGTCTGGGGCATGGTCAATTTCCTTTTGGCGGCGATTTGAACGGAAGTATTGGCGTCGCAGCCGAGCGCGCAAATGGTCACTTCACGAAGGATGGATTTTGTGACGAGTAGAAAACTAGACTCAGCCTTGATTGACCGGCCGTTGACTTGGATTGTTTTTCCGGCGTCGATGCGGCGGCTTTCCAGCGGTGTCGCGCCGATGGACGCCTGAAACTTGTGGCCAGACTTGGCCAGCTCAACGATCTGTTTCGCGGCGTCGGTGGTCGTGTTGGCTGTACCATCGATGTGCAATTGGCCACTGCGAATTGATGGCGTGCCTTGGCCGACAATCGCGCCGATGCTGTTCGCGTGGTCGGCCAGCAAGGGGATTTCGCCGCCGAACGACATGCCCGCCAGGTCAACCACGATAGGACCGAAACCGGGGACGGTCATTACGTCGCCGGAGTAGGCCAATATGCTGACACGCGGGAGCTTCGCGCCTTCGCTGGCGGCGATCTCGACTGCGGCGGACGTGAGAATCAATTCGGTCATGCGTCGATCTCGAAACTGGCCAACTTTGTTTGAATCGCAACGCGCAAAATCTCACGCATTTGTCGGTTGTCGGCCTCGGCCATCATCAGCAGCAAACTGCGAAGGTCGAAAACATCCAGGTCGGGGAATAGGTCGTGCGTACTGCCGGCCTCACGTGCGTTTTCAAACGCGATTTCCAACGGCGTTTTTTTGCAGTCGTGTAAGACGGAGTGCGGTTGCCATTGCCGGCGGGACTCTAAAAACAGTCCAAGCCTCGCGATGTCGCGGGCGAACCACTGCCGGCCGTTGCGATCCGCATGAACGGCGTCGAATGCACCCACATCGCAGAACCGAGCCAGCCGCTCAACATCGAGGTCGTAGTCGACACTGCGGACCAGGGCGACGGCGGTTTCGTCGTTGGCCGGTAGGTGCGGCTCGATTCCGGCGCGGTCCCACCAGGCGGCGATGCGGTCGCGGGATGCTTGCTCTACTTTTTGCATGTCGGCGGGCGACAACGGGTCGCTGTCGCGGACGTCGAGTCGATCGGTCAAGTTTTGGCTCATGGCGAGTTCCTTTGGTTCAGGTGGGTTAGTGTTTCGATTCGGTGGGAATTGGCAAAGACAAATCCCGCGACAAATTCAAAGATTTTTGGATTTGGCCGATACAGGTAGCGCTAGTGTGCGCCGAGACACTGCCAATCGGCAGTTCGCGCGTGGTGAGCCTCGCGCCGCACTGGCACTCCCGGCGGCGACGGATGCCGGGAGTCGTCTTTGTCGTGCGGCGGATGCGCTTCATTGTCGCGCCGCACACAGGGCAGACGATTCCGGCGGCGGGTTTCGGTTTCGGCTTTGCGGTTTTCATGGTTGGTTTCCTTGGGGCGGGGGCGGCAACAACTCATCGCGCATCGCCACGACGCGACAGAAGCACCGCTGCAGGTCGCGATTCGATGGCTGCTGTACCATCGCGGCGATCAGCCGGTGAATCCGCTTTTCGACGGCGGGCAGGTCGTTTTGCTTTTGGCGGGCGTTGCCGGTCATGGGATCGTCGATCGGGGCGGGCTTCAAATCGGGAACGCGGTGTCGATCGCAGCGAAGACCGAGTCAGCCACGGTATCGGGGGCGTTGTTGGGGGGTGGGGCGGTCACGGGGAGTGATGGTGGTGATGATGGTGATGATGGTGATGATAGTTCCTGTCCATTCCCATATTGCTCAAAGTGTATGTTCTTAGTGTCATTATGCTTTAACTCAGACGCGAAGTAATGGAAACTATCATCACCATCATCACCACTTTTGACCGATTCGGTCCTCCAAGTAAGTCGGCGTCCACGTCCCTCCCGGTGGTTGAGGCAGCGTCCAGCCACGACTCGCCCCCGAAGATGTCCGAGTTTTTTTCCCAATGAACCGGCTGACGGTAAAGAGTGCCCTTCCTTTGGCGGACACAAATCCAGGATTGCCCCCCGTACTTTTTCGAGGGGGTCGGGATCAGTCTGTTTTGGGTCAGGCGGCGTGAGTCGCTTCAAAATTTGACTGGTCGTCAACCCGTAGCAGTCGGGATCCAGGACATCCCAACCTTCGATTAGCTCGCGCAGTGAGCTTGTCTCTGTGTCGGATTGTTCCGTCAGTTCCGTTCGCGTTTTGGCCGGGTCAGGCAGGTCAACCCAAACAATCGCTCGCCGCACCAAGTCAGACCATGCACCAAAACTACCCCACGTCGGGAGCGTTTGTTGCGAGCGTCCCGCTCGGCAGTATGCCGACAGAATCGCCAGCGCGTCGGTCAGCAACTTCGGGCGATTCCGCAAAACGTACCCCTTCAGGTCTGGATGCGTCAGGTCATCACGCTGTTCCGGATTTTCAAGTCGCGAATCGAGTCTTATATGACACACTCGGCGTATGATATCACCTCTGAACACGATGTTATTTCCCGACGCACACCACGTTACGTTCAAAGGCAGATCCACGATTTCCGATTTGCCAAGTGGCCGATCCTTCCACCAGGTGGCTGTTAACGCGGCATCCAGCGCGGCACACCCAAGATCGTTATCGACGTTGTCGATGAGTACCATAGTGTCAGCCGCAATCGCCAGCGCGGTGATACGCTTGCGGGCCTCATCGTCATTTTGTGGATTCGCCATGCGCGACATTTCGCGACCGGTGACGATCAGCCCCACTAGATCGGCCAGGAGTGATTTACCGCTTCCCCGGATATTCGCATCAACCGCGAACAACGGGGCCGGTCCAGCGAATGCAAAACGCGACACCGAAGTCAGTAGAAACGCCAGCCATGCCGATCGGTGGTCAGATTTTGCGAAAGGGAAATCACGCACCAAATCCAGCAGTTCCTTCGACGCGCGAATCGCATCGTCGCGCGTCGGTCGCGACAAAATCGGAAACTCGACCCCCAGCGGGTCGAACAGCAGCCGGGTCGCGGGATCATATCCCGGCGTGATTAGCACGGTGCCGTCAGGCCGCAATACAGGTGACGTCACCACTCCAGCCAGGTGGCGGATGCCGGACCAGTGGCCACGGGCGGCGACGGCTTCGACGTTCCACTTCGGTGGATGTGCCGGCTTGGTCTCACGTTCGCCATCTTCGGTTTTCGTCTCGGTCACGAACCGAGCATTGAGCGTGAGCCGCTCGCGGAGCGTTGCCAGTGATATTGACAGGATTCGCGGTGCGTTGTCCGGCCGGTCGATCCCATCGTGGGTGTCTCCGGTGACGACATGCACCAGTTTCCCGCCGCGTTGAAAGATACTGTCATCGCTCGCGAGTGCCGCAATTGCGGCGTCGTTGACGACCGATTCATCGGTTGTCACGACAATCTCGACTCGGTCATCGGGAGCTTCCGCTCCCGCTCCGGCGTCGAACGTCGTCACCTCCGGCGGGATCAGCTTCGGATCGTTGCCGGCGTGCCTCAGTACCTCATCTACAGCAGCCTCATCAGCCAGCCACTCGGTGCCGTCGTATACAGTCGCCCAGACGTCGCGGGTGTGATGCCGGCCAGGCCATCGGAGCCAACCGCCTCCGTAGCCTTTTGCTGATTGGCGGTCTTTGCGACTGGGAAATGATTCTGGTTGTGCATCAAGACCGGAATTTTTCCAATCGCGGACCAACCAGCGACCGAAACGGAATGCCAATTCGCTCGGGGTTGGCTGGTTAAATAGGACGCGCAGGTGATACCCCCCTTTACCATTGGAATCATATAACAGAACTGTGAAACCGACTGCCGTCAGTTCGGCGTACTTCGCCAGCGCGTATTTTAAGTTTGTCGCAGCGAGTTCCGGAGTCACTTCGCCGTGAGCGTCGATGTCGAGTCCGACCGACAGAGATGTATCAGTAAGGCTGATACTATGAGAACCGATAACATCTTCTCTGCCGGTCGCGAGAAAATGCCGCAACGCCACTTTGTGGTTGAGTTGTTTTTTGCACGTATATGGTCCTGATTTTCCATACGCACCATAAGCATCATCGCGATTCACGAGGTGTTGCATCGCCCACTTGGCGAGCCGATCGGCGTTGCGCTGCCAAGCGTTTTGCGCGAGCGATGGCGGTTTTGTTTTCGCTTTCGCGGAACTCTTCGTTTTCAAATTGAGATGTTCAGCTAGATTCTCAATGGTCTCTGTGAACGTCCAACCATTGAGCCATTTCACAGCGGCAATTCCGTCGCCGTTGCACTCACCAAAACACTGGTTGCAAAGCACCGCCCCCGCGTCCGCGTCGATTAGACGAAACCGATCTTTGCCGCCGCAGCGAGGACATGGATGGTGTTGTCCGTCGAGAATGTCGCGATCGAAACCGAGCAGCGTCAGGATGTCCGGCCAGTGGCCTTGAGCGGCGGACTTGATGTCGCTGGCAGTAATGTGGCCGTTGCGTCGGCCAGGTGATGCTGTAGTATTCACTTCACGGTCTCCATACCTATCACTATGGGGGTCATCATCGACGGCTGCCGCGAACACGGCGGCCGTCGCGTTTTTGATGGGGTCAGCTCACAGCACCGCTGCCATCATGGCGCGACAGAAAATCTGTGATTGCATCGACGGGGACGCGGCGGGCTGCGTCGATCTTGATTGATCGCAGCCGGCCGGACTGGATCAGTTCGTACACCTTGCTTCGGCCGAGACCGAGATACTCAGCCGCCTCGGTGATTCTCAGATTTCGTTTGCCGATGAGTTCAGGAATTTCGAGAGTCGTCGTCGTCATAGTTTTCTCCGCCGTGTGGTTTCCGCGTTCGCATTTGTTCGCGGTGTCGCGGCGAAAAACTAAACGAAAAAACCCGGCCGAAAAGCCGGGTTTGTTGCGTCGATGACGGATTGACCGCGCGGACATTTCGTTTGTCCGCGCTAACGTTTTTCCCGATAACGTCTCGCTGCCCTTTTGAGGGAAGACACCATTGATGGCGAGACGTCGTGTTGTGCCATGAAATCGCGGTTGATTACGTCAATCGACTCCCCGGCTGCCGTTCCTTCGTCCAGCGCGACGATGAGGTCTCGCGTCATTGGATCTTTAGGCCATTTGACGCGCGGACATTTTAGTTTGTCCGCGGCGACCAAAAGAATCCGTTCAACTTCCATCTTCGCCGCGAGGTTTCGCAGTTCGTTGCAGTTCAGAATTGTCTCGCGATGCTCCAGACGCGATTTCATGTTGACATAATCTGCCTCACAATACTCAATGAACTCCGCAGAGAATTCTTCAAACAGTGGGTTTTCCGGGTAGATAGCTCCCCACAGTTCTCTCAAGACCCAAGCCGCACAAGAGGTCGCGCACTTGTCGGTCCTCTCGCATTCGTTGAGAAGGCGGGCGTCTGCGATTAGCTTGCGACCGCGAGCCCCTTTTGGAACAGTGATCGCGTCCAGATCGACCTTCCACGGCCGAACCGATACCGGTTGCGCGGAACCGTGAGTTGCGTTCAGAGCGACAATTCGATCCGCCCAGTCGTTGATGTACGAGTTCGGATTCGGGCCAAAAAACGCGACACCAAGCAAGTTGTCATCGACAGCGGATGAGACGCCTAACGCCCGAAACAGTTTCGCGACCGCTTTCGACCAACACTCGAATTCTTCCAATGTGCAAGAGCCCTCACCATTCTTCTGATTGTCCATGATGTGTCACCCCTGACTGATGATGCCTGAAGAATAAGAACGCGACGGGCAGGCGGTTCAGGTGCCGCTTTTCGAGTGCCCTCTATCCCATCGCGTGTTCGATTCACTATGCCCTATCTATGCCCAATCGGGCGAAAAGCTGCGGAAACTGGCGGACGGAGTGTATCACAAAACCCTACGTTTCTCGACGTTTCGGACGTGTGTGGATACAGGTGGACAATATCGTAATAGACTTTTAATCCGTAGGTCGTGGGTTCGAGTCCCACCACCTTCACTACGTTTGAATCACGAAAACCCTCATTTTCTGCGGGAAATTGTGGGTTTTCTGCTTGATGGCAGTCTGCGGGGTTTCGTGGTGGTGAGGCGGTTGACACGGTTAAGTTGCACTGGTGCGTTGCAACTTTTTGTGCAACTGAAATCGGGGTCGGTGCCACTCACATCGGTTGTGCCGGTTGCTCGTTGTCCGTTGTTGTCCGTTGCTGTCGGTTGTGGCGATGGTCGGGAGTGCCGCCAGCCCGCCAACCATGTCGATCAGTCCAAGGTGGCTGTAGCGGTCCATCGTCAGTGTGATGGTCGAATGCCGCGCGAGTTGTTGGGCAAGTTTCGGATGAACACCGCCAGCGACAGTTTGCTGATGAACGTGAGCCGTAGCGAATGGAAGTCGGCGATGCCGGCATCCGTGACGTAGGGAATCGCGGCGGCAGTCAGGTCGATGCGGAGCATCTTCGCGGCCTTCTCCGGCCACGTTCCCGGAAACAGAGGCTCGCATTTCGCGTCTGCGGCACGATCCGACGGCAAGATCACTTGTTGGTCGTCTTGCGGTCGGTCGCGTTCTGTGAGCCGTTGGCGCAATCGAGCGGCTAAGTCGGACTGCAAGGGCAGGACATCTTCGCGGCGATGTTTGGAGTACGCGGCAGCCAGCGCGACGGTTGGCGGATCGGCCGCAAGGTTGAACGATGCCGGCGTGAGACTGGCCAGTTCACTGGCTCGCAATCCAGTCTTCGCGGCCATAGCGGTACAGCGCTAGCGTCCGGTTTGGAATGTTGATTGACTCATGAACCGGACGCTAGCGCGTTCCGGCTGATCGGGAAAACCTCATTCTTTCCCGCACGAAGAATAACGAGCTATCTCGCGGCTTCGTTGGTGGCCGCCGAGCGGAAGAAATCGGACAAGCCAGCGAACCCTTTCCGCCGAGCGGCCGACTCAAACAACAACCGCTCTTCGGCAGTCAGGCGGACGTTGACTTGCTGATGCCGCGTCCCCTCGCGAGCGGGAGCCGGCGGCGACTTGCCCGATTCGATCAGAAACGCGACCACCCCTTGCATCGCCTTCCGAGTCTCAGTCACGCATTCGTCGGCAGTCTCGCCATCGGCGAACACTTTCGGAAACTCAAGGCCACGACCGTACCAATGGTCATCCTCGCAATGCAGGATGACTTGATACTGCCTCACGAGCCGATCGGCTTCCGACCAGACGGCCGGATCAAACGCTCGGTCAGGCCGCTTGGCATTAGCCTTGCTGGCCGCGCTCTTCGTCGCGGAGCTTTTCGATTTGACGGACATAGAACGACTTGACCTTTCCCCGGTGAACCGGAATCGACAACGGCTGACGCCCCTCTTTGGCGAAGATGTGATGCGACCCGTTGACCCGCGCCAACCGATAACCGGCTTGCTGCAAGAGCTTCTCAACATCGCGGAACGGCGTTTCGCTGAGCATGGCGGAATTGTCTACCAAAAGGGATACAGAATCAATGATTGCGTTTCACCATTCCAGAAATTGAGTCGGAACGAACGGAACGACGGAATCAACTTTCGGGATAAGTTTCTTTCGCGTAGGAAAATTGCGGTTATACCGGAACTTCATTCCGTTGTTCCGTTCCTTCCGTGACATCAGCTTTCAATCCGATCTCCCGATACCAAGTACCATTGTTTGTGAAATCTTTGAATCCGTGGTCTTTCAGCCATGTTCCGACGAAGCGACGCGATGGTTTGTTGTCGCCGTTTTCGTCGCACCACAACTCCAACGCTTGGTAGAGCGTCGAGAATCGGACACGGACCATATTGCTGCGGATGCAAGAGCATTCCAAGGCTTTGGGTGACTTGGTTGACAGCAACTGCGCCTCACCCGCGTCACCCACTGTCCAACCCTTGGGGTCCATCTCATTCAATTCGTCTCCAGAAAATTGCAGGATGGTTGCGGCTGCTACAACTCGTCGATTATCGCACCATGAATTTTGTTCGCGATGCGAGACATCATTCAGCGGCCTGCCAGTTTCATTTCACGCTCACCCTATCCGGCCCTTGGTGGCGGTTTAGAAGCAGGAAATCCGGGCTGTGTGCAGCGACTAGATGCCGTTGTACCCCACTGGCGATCCGGAGTTCAGTGTATAAAATGGGTCAGAGCGAATCGCGTTGCGCAACAAATCGAGTTCCGTAACCGGATGTCCTCGGCCGCCGAAGATGGCGTCGGCCACGTCGAACGATGCCTTGTAGATCGCGTCAGTGAATTTGTTTGTGGAAGTCAGACGAATTGGAGCGCGGGTGCCTAGGCCGCGTATGTACATCGCTTGGGCGGTGTAGGCAGCGGCCTCGTCGTCGACGTGCAGAATTGCCGAGCGACTCTTCATGTCGTTGACGGCGTGCGTCGCTTCATGAACGAGCACCGCCCTTCGGCCAATTGTGTCGAGTCGACAAAATCCGGTGAATATCGCGTCGGCACCTCCGTCGTAGAATGCGCCGAACGAATCGGCGACCATGGTGAACGACGGGTCGTAATAGACCTTGATGCGGCCATTGCGAATGGCGTCACCGACGGCGCGAATCGCGTGCGGCGTGATGCCGTAACGGCCGACTTGCACCCAGACGCTGCCAACGCCCGGCCCGCGCAGAATGCCGACAACCGCGTCGGTCCAATTGGGAAGATGTTGCATCTGCCGAAGTGTGGATTGAGGAATCGGAACTCCCATGATTATCTCCGCGCGAGTCAAAAGGGAACTTCTGCGACAAGCGTATTGCTCGAAGTCAAATCCGACAACGCGATCAAAGAATTGGAATTCAGAAAATCAGCCGCAGGGCGCTCGCCCAATGGCCCTGGCCTTGTCGCCTTTCGTTCCCCGAAGGGACGTTCTTTCGCGGAAAGAAAGACGACACTTGCCTTGCAGCCCATGAGCGTCCCGAATACGACGATGAAACATGATGGCTCAAGGGACAGGCAATTCGACTCAAGGTACTGGGAAATCAATGCGGCGTCTTGGCGGAGCCACTGCACTTCTTCAGGCAGCGGTGTTTGCTGGAGCGGGATTGGCTGCCGCGGCTGTTTGGCGATTTGTGCCTTGGCATGATCCCGTGGAAGTCGTGGGGTTGCCGTTGCTCACGGGCTACTCCGAACGGGCCGAGCAAATGGGCTTTTATGCCTTCTTTGTCGCGGCGGCCGTCGGAGCACTCGTACTCCGTCCGGTCGCGGCCCAGATGACTCAGCCGGCTTGGAGTGTGCTGGGTGCGTTGAGCTCACTGAGTCTGCTGGGTCTGATCGCGTGGTGTCGGGACGTCAACTTGCTGCCGTTGGTGTGGCTCGGCGGATGCGGCTCGTATTTCGGAGGCACGGTGAGTGCGCCCCTGATCCGACATCGGGTCGGCTGGTGGCTAGCGTGGTGCGGCGGATTGGTCGCTTGGTTTTACGGCAGTCCCGAATTACGCCGGTTGCTCGATTCCGATCTGCGTTGGCCGGGAACACTCGTGGCGCTGTTGGTGAGCATCCTGGCACTGTCCACTTCCCGGCCCCGTGATCGTCGCCGGGCTTGGTTGCGGGGCGGATTGTTGGCGGTGACCGTGCTGGTCGTCGCCGGAAGTTCCTGGCTCGCACCGGTTGACGAGTGGCAATTGGCTCTGTGCGGAGCGGTCTGCGTGACGTTGTCCGTCCGAGCGTCGTGCGTTCAGAGTTCACGAGTCGCGGGTTGGCTGGAATTCATCGCATTCATGGGATTGCTGGTGACCGTGCTGTTCTGGCTGCCGGGCCGCTGGCAAGAAACAGTGCCGCGGATGCTCGCGGGAGCTGGAGCCGCGATCTCCGTTATCGCGCTGCTGGATGAATCTCGGATCCGCGTCTTGCGAGACGCCGTCGTCGCACGAATGGCCGTTTGGCGAGTTGATGCGTGGCTGCTGTTGTTGATGGCTGGCACGCTGCCACTGCTGGTGGCGCGCCCGTGGTTTGGAATGCTCATCACGGGAATGGTGACGTGGTTGTGGAGGGATTCGCGAGGGGTCGGGCGTGCGATTTTTCGGAATTGGCGGGCAGGAAATCTGATTCACGAAACAGAC
>JAYVSP010000592.1:0-7370 GCA_043775215.1 Planctomyces sp.
CCCTGGGCTTTCGAGTCTTGGCCCTTTGGGCCAGGACAACAGCGCAACTTCAAAACTCGCGCTTCGGGTTAGTGTCATTCTCGGCCGTGCAAAGAATAACCCGATGCGCCCGTTTTGAAGTTGCGCAGTTTTGGTGGATCGGAGCCATTCGCGACCGATGGAGAGTTCATTGAAACGTTGTGTTTTTTGCGGAGTAACGCAGAATCCGCGAATCGAACGCAAACCGCTCTCTTGTTTCTCATCCGTGTGGGTTTCTCATCCGTGTGGGTTTCTCATCCGTGTGCTTGCAGTTCGCGTTAATAATCCATAAACGCAAACTGCACGCACACGGATAGGAAGCCCACACGGATAAAGCCAATCCAAGAAACGAGGGCGGACTTTCTCCCGATGGTTTGACGGATATGTCGTTCGATAAACTACGCAACTTCAATACGCGCCAGCGAGGGCGAACGCTTCACAGCGCTCGGTCGCGAAGAACGTCGAAAGTGCATTCGCGCTCGCTGACGCGTCGGGTTAGTGTTCTTGTGACATTGCTCTGCTCGTTATTCATGACGACCGCGCTTACCGCGGATGAGTCGTCGCGAGTGACGATCTTCGATACGGATGGCCGTACGACAAGCGGCAGGTTGCAGACGCTCACGTCCGAATCGATCAGTCTCAAGACCGATGCCGCCCGCTCGTGGAAGTGGGCTGACGTTGTGTCTCTGCGTTTCGATGTTCGGGACGCTCCGAGCGAACTGTGCGGCGCGGTGATCTGGCTGGCGAACGGTGACCGTTTGATGGCGAAGGCCAGCGGGATTGAGGACGAGCGGCTGATGGCTGCTTGGGTGAAATTCGCCGATTGGCCGGAGTTGTCGCTGCCGTTGGAGGCCGTGCGTGGCGTCGCGGTCTCGCTGTCGCAGTCCCGCCAGCGGCGCGACGAACTCGCGGCGCGGTTGCTCGACCGACGCGAGGCGCGAGACGAACTGCGGTTGCTCAACGGAGACCTGGTCGCCGGCGAGTTGACTGCTTGGCAAAACGATTCGCTGACGCTGAGGAGCGGTGCCGGCAACCTGACATTGCCGCTCGGCGAGATTCGGGACATCGGCTTCAACCCCGAACTGCTGACGCTGCCGGAACCGAAAGACGTTTGTTGGCTCGTGTCACTGAGCGATGGGTCACGAGTGACGCTCCGAGCGGCACAAAGCCGGCTCGAAAACGACGTCCTCAAGGCAACTCACATTACCGGTGTGAGGTGGGACATTCCGTTGAAAGTCGTCTGCGAACTGCGCGTTCTGCGGGGCCGCGCCGTTTTTCTTTCGGACCTGACTCCGGCGGAAAGCCGATACACAACCTTTTTACCCGGCTCGCGCGAATGGCCGCTTCAGCGAGATCGTTCCGTCGCAGGCCGGCCATTGCGAGTCGGCGGGACAGAATTTCCAAAAGGACTCGGCATGCATAGCCGCTCGGTTGTGAGTTATGATTTGGCGGGCAAATACCGAGCGTTCGCCGCAACCATCGGACTGGATGACACGACTTCTGGTAACGGGACTGTGGCCTGTCTCGTCGAGGTCGATGGCCATCGTGCGTTCGCGGTTACCGCACTGTCACGAGGAGACGGCCCGCGCAAACTGCCTCTGATTGACCTAGCCGGCGCGAAACGATTGACGCTGATCGTCGACTTCGGTGAACTTGGCGACGTGCAAGATCATGTCGATTGGTGCGACGCCGTGTTACTGCGATAGTAGCCCCTTCGCACGCGTCACGACTTGACTTCGTCTTGTGGCGTGAATCCCAGCACGATGTTGAAGCGCGCAGCCAATTCGCCGATCTTCGATTCTTTCAGCGGCGCAAAATCGACGAGGAGCGCTTGGCGAGCTTTCTCATCGCGAATGCCGCGCAGAATCCCATCACGTTCGTTGCCAGGATGTCCCTTCACATAGCACTGCGTCGTGAATTGCTCTTGCTTCGGCACCTTGACGGCGAAGTGAATGTGCGGCGTCCGGCCGGGATACGGCACCGGTTTGATCGTCCGGAAGTAGTACTCGCCGGTACTGCCGGTCAGGAACCGGCCGAAACCTTGAAAGTGCGCGTCCCGTTTTTCGCGGTTGCCGCTGCCGCTGTGCAAGTAGGCTCCGTGATGATCGACCTGCCAGATTTCGACGGTCGCATTGCGAATCGGTTCACCCCGTGTGTCGAGGATGCGTCCTCCCAGATGCGTGATTTCGCCGACGGCTGCGTCGATCGTGTCGTTGATGATCAGCAGATCGTTGTCTGTGTCGAGCGGCAACTGGTCGGGATAAAACGGTCCTTCAGTCTGTCGCGGCGTGCGCATCAGTTCTTCCGCGAACGCACCGGGGACATGGAATGCCGCAAACCCAGCCACTACCCCGCTGAGGAAACCGCGCCGAGTGCCAAGGAGTTGGTGATTGCTCATGGGACAATTCATGAAGCGGGTTTGGACTGCCATGCGGAGACTCATTTCGTGGTTTCTGATGCCGGGGTCGGGTGTTCGGTTTTTCGAAAGGCTCTTCCGGTGTTCCGGGGAGGCCAGTTTCCAAGCGCACGGATGAAACACGGATTGAACACGGATTAGGACAGCGAACAGGGCTAATTAGAATCGAGTGCGGTCATGGAACGAGGGTGCGTAACGCGTTCAATCCTCTGGCATGGTCCGTGCTTTTATCCGTGGCAAAAACTGTAGTCCGGCATTCCCATCCGCCGCTTCTTCTTGTTTTCCAATTCCCTGTCTCCTGTCCTGATCCGTGTTCAATCCGTGTTTCATCTGTGGCAAAATATTTCCCGAAGTGACCTCCCTGGATTACCGAATGAGCCTTTCGAAATTGGCGGGGCCTGAGTCTCATCTGCAATTCAAGCCCTCTTCCCGCCAATTCCGAAAAACCGAACACCCGACCCCTGACTTTGGTTGCGGCTTGGCCTCGCTATTTCTTGTCTTCCGACTGTTTCTCATCCGATTTCTTTTCATCGGACTGAGGCCGACGTGGTCTCCCTGTCGCATTGGGGCGTCCGCCGCTTGGCTGCCCGCCGCCGAAACCGCCTCGCAGTTGAGCGAGGTCAAACGGTTTGCCCTTCAGCTTGGCGAATTGATCTCGCTGATCCTGACTCAACACATCCGCCAGCTTCTTGTCGCGGGCTTCGTTGAGCTCTCGCACCTTGGCGAAACGCTCTTGAATATCACTGCCGCCACCGCCAACGCCGGCGAACAACTCGCCCTGTTTATCGGCGAATTCCTTGGTGACTGCGGCCAATTTGTCCTGCTGCTCCTTCGTTAGGCTCAGTGCCTTGATGACTTCCGGATCTTGATACGCTTGAGCGCCGGAAGATTGCCACACGATCTGTTGCAGCCGTTCGTTCTGCTGGGCATCGAGAATCTCCGCGACTTTCGGCTTGAACTTCTCGTTCAGTTTGCGACCCGCTTCGGCCATCTCGGCAAATTTTTTGCGACGCTCTTCTTCGGGAAGCTGCCGAAAATCTTGAGGGTTGCCGCCCGCGGCCTGTCTTGCCTCACGGGCTTGTTCTGCGATCGTTTTCAGTTTGCTGACTTGGTCCTCTTTCAGACCCAGTTCCTTTTGGACCGGCTCAAGATTGACGAGCATCAGTGGCGAACTGGCTCCGCCGCCAGGTCCGCCGAATCCGCCACCAAATCCACCTCGACCACCGCCCGGCCGCTGGGCCTGGGCATCAGTCGCGAAGACTGTCGCGGCTGCCAATGCCACCACAGACAGGATCAATCGTGTACGCATCATTGAAGAATCTCCATTCAGGAAACGTGCTTTCGAATACCAGTTCGTTCCGGCGATCGCTTGAGGCGATGATATTACCGCAAGAACCTTAAACAAACATGAACCCGGCCGCTGCACTTCCAGGAATCAAAACCGCTGTTCTCGTAACCGCGGAAATGTGATATTTGCCCAACTTGCGATTGTGGTAGATCAAAAATTAAGGGCGGGAGAGCGCGATGGCGGGCAAATTCACTTCACGGTTTGCGACCGATGAAGTGCTGAATCAGTGGACTCACGGATTGGGTTTCGTGTTGAGCCTGCCGGCGGGCTGGTGGGTGCTGCACACCGCGGCACGGGGAAGCAACGACTGGCTATTCGTCGGCTGTTTGCTTTATGTCGTGTCGCAGTCGCTGTTGTATGCCGCGTCGACGTTGTCGCACAGCGTGCATGGCGGCATCTGGCGGCATCGCTTTCGGACGTTGGATCAGGTTTGCATCTTCCTGTTCATTGCCGGAGGCTTCTCGCCGTTTGGCCTGACGTTTCTGCGTGATGGCGGTTGGGGCGTGCTACTGGTCGCGATGTGGGTGCTGTCGTTGGCGGGAGTCATTGCCAAGTTGTTCTTCACGAAATTCGGCAACGTGTCGGTCTGGTTCTACATGCTGGTGGGCTGGATACCGATTCTGGCCCTGCCGTATTACTTGCGCTACCTGGGAGTGGGCGGCGTTGCCTGGATTCTGGCCGGCGCGGCAATGTACTGCATCGGAACATGGTTTTTGGCGAATGACGAACGTCCCTTTTTTCACCCGATGTGGCATGTCCTGGTTCTGATCGGTAGCACCTGCCATTACATCGTGACGCTGAATTACGTCGTCGGCTGCGCATAAACGAACTCAGTGCGGACCAAATTCGCACGACCAATGGGTTCGTGCGAAGCGCGCCAGCGAGAGGTTTGTGTCAATTTCAACCGCGCCGGTATCAGCACGAACACGCGGACTTTAGTCGCAAGCAGAAACTAATTCCGGAGCCGCGCCCGTCAGGAAGCGGGCAAAGGACACCGCTTCCTGACGGGCTCGGCTCCAAATCACCAAATTGTTTCTGCACGAGTCCTAAGCTAAGTTAAGGGCCGACGCAGAAATAACAGTCAGATGTCGCTGAACTCGCCAGAGTTCAGATCCGAAGTCTGGCGACTTCGGCTACGACAGTTATTGATGCGCCGGTCCTAACCGACAAGAAGGCAAGAGTGTCCATCCTTTGAATCGCGGAGTCAGAGCAGCGTGCCGCGTAGCAGGACCATCGCCACGGTGAAATAGATCACCAAGCCGGTCACGTCGACGAGCGTCGCGACGAACGGGGCCGACGAGGTTGCAGGGTCAAGGCCCAGTCGTTTCAGCAGGAACGGGAGCATCGACCCGGACAGCGTGCCCCACAGCACGATACCCACCAGCGACAAGCCCACAGTCGCGCCGACTAGCGGCCAGTGCGGTCCATAGATTTCGGAGAACGCACTCCACACGGCAATCCGTAAGAATCCGATGCTCCCCAGAATTCCTCCGAGCATCAAACCTGTCGCCAGCTCGCGGCGCAGGACCGACAACCAATCTCGCAGTTGAACTTCCCCCAGAGCCAGCGCGCGAACAATGAGCGTTGCCGCTTGCGACCCGGAATTGCCGCCGCTGGAAATGATCAATGGCACGAACAGCGCCAGGACGACAGCCTTGGCAATCTCATCTTCGAAATAGCTCATCGCCGTCGCCGTGAGCATTTCGCCCAAGAACAACACCACTAACCAAGTGGCACGCTTGCGAACTAAACTGCTCAGCGGCGTGCTGACGTAGGGTTCATCGAGCGCTTCCAGTCCGCCGAACTTTTGAATCTCTTCAGTGGCTGTGCTATCGGCAATATCGAGCACATCGTCGATCGTGACGATTCCTTTCAGCAATCCGGTGTCGTCCACTACCGGCAGCGCCGTGCGGTCATATCGCCGAAACAGATCGACCGCCGTCCTCTTGTCATCCGTGGCCTTGAGCGCCACGAAGTTGTGGTCCATCAAATCTTCAATGGCTCGGTTCGGCGATGCCAACAGGACTTGCCGGATTCGAAGATCGTCGATCAACCGGTGCTCGGCATCAACGACGTAAACCACATTCAGCGTTTCGCTGTCCTTGCCATGACTGCGGACGTAATCCAAGACATGATGTAGCGTCCAATGCGAACGAACCGAAATGAAATCCGGAGTCATCAACCGTCCAATGCTGTCTTCGGGGTATTGCAGCAACGACCGAGCGATGGTCTGCTGGTCCTCAGACAGCGATGACAGCAAACATTCGGCCTGATCCACCGGAAGATGTTCGAGCAGTGCCGTACGATCGTCGGGCGCCATTTCATTCAGGATATGTCCCGCCTCTTCCGGCGGCAGCGAATGGAGCAAATGCTCCTGAATGGATTGCTCCAGGTACTCAAATACTTGCACCCGTTGCGGTCCTCGCAGTACCCGAAATGCAGGCAGATCGTCCTTGACGCCAAGTTCTTTGAATAGCGCGGCCACGTCCGCTGGCAACCAACGATCGAGCGTTTCGGACAACGTCGCATCGTCGTGGTCCGCGATCAACTCCCGAATTTCGGGAATCAGCAGTTTTTCCAGCATGATGTCTCCTGCAAATGGCAGTATAGCGCGTTGGCACCGCAACGTGGGCGATGTGTCCGCCACAATATCAAGCGTCAGCACTCTGCGTCTCGATTTCCGTTGAGAAGTTTTGGAAGCCAATTGCTCGACTGACTCGAAGCATCCGCAGATGCTGATATGATCGCACGTCGCGGCCGAACCTCGTTCGGTCAATTCCTATCTTTCGAGCGGAGGTTTCCATGTCACGAGTTGCTGTTGGACCACGCATCTCTTTTGTACTCGCGCTGACGTTGACCTTTCTCGCGCCCATTCAATTTGCCGCGGCCGATGATCCCAATCCGGAAGCGACTCGCCAGTATGCGGTGGCCTATGGTTTCCAAACCAAGAAACTGTTCACTCAAGCGATCCCGCGCTGGACGGCGTTCATCACGACATTCCCGCAAGACACTCGCATTCCAAATGCTCACTATCAACTCGGCGTTTGCCAGTTGAGCGACAAGAAATTGCCCGAGGCCACGGCCACATTTCGGCTCATCTTGGCAACCTTCGTGCAGTTCAAGTATCTCGACGGAGCACAGTTCAATCTCGGCCTCGCGTTATTCCAAACCGCGCAAGGCACCAAGTTGCCGGCTGACTTCAAAACGGCCGCCACCGAATTCGGCAACGTTGTGGCCAAGTTTCCACAAAGTTCACTCGCGCCGGATGCCACGTACTTTCAGGCCGAGAGTCAATATTCTGCAGCCGACAAGCCGACGGCGATTGCCACCTACCAAAAGGTGATTGCCACCTACCCGATGGCGCCGATTGTGCCAGAGGCGATTTATGGTCTCGGCACCGCTCAGCAAGACCTTGACCTGCATGTGGAATCGGCCGCTTCGTTCACCACGCTGCTGCAAAAATTTCCGACCAGCCCACTCATCCCTGAAAGCAAACTACGATTGGGAGTGTCACTCGTCGCACAGAAAAAGTTTGCGGAAGCCGAACCACTATTCACTCAGGCGGCGGCGGTCGGCGACTTTCCACTG
>JAYVSP010000593.1:0-3650 GCA_043775215.1 Planctomyces sp.
TGCGAGAACTCGTGTCCGCCGTCGTGAGACTCGCCCGCTCGATCGACTGGAGCGAATCGCGGCCCCACCCCGTGAGCGAATTCGGCGTGAGCACAAAATGGGTCGCTCCCGCTTCCATGACCCAGTCCGAGCCGCCGCCCCCCGCGAGCTGATTGGTTCCGCCGTTCCCCATCAGCTTGTCATTCCCCTCGCCGCCATCGAGGCTGTCATTCCCCGCGCCTCCGATGAGCGTGTCGTTGCCCCATTCCCCGCCAGCGACATAGCTCGCAAGCCCGTGTGATAGACAATTTTGACGCATTCCATCAACTTATTTGTGATGAACGAAAATTCGCGCATTTCAGTGGTTCCGATTATTTGCAGCCGTTGGCTATGGCTAGCGGTGTACATTGCAGTCGGTGCGTTAGCCACCGTCGTCTTGCTGAACCTTCCTCAGAAACAACTCCCATTTCAGAGCGTGCTTGGTTGGACTTATGAGTTGCCGGGACCAATGCCACAACTCGTGCGACAATGCCTTTCAGTCGTGATTGGTCTGCTTGCCCTGCTATTCGCGCCTTTGCGATGGTCACACATTGTTGCCACGTTGCGTTACCCGACGATTTGGCTTGCACCAATTATTGCATCGTGGACGGGATTCGCGATCGTCAAGACAGCAGCTTGGGGAGACGCACTTCTTTTGGAAGTGTTTCCGGTAGCGTTCCTGGAAGTCGTCATTGGATTCTTGATTGCGCTGACGATTCTGAAACTTGTCCATGTGTCGTCGGACTCATTGAACTCGCCGCGCAAAGCAATCGAAACCGAGATCGGGCCAGCCATCGACACATTTGAAGGATTGACGGAATGGTTGAATTTTGAGTCACCGATTGAAACGGCCAAGTACGCGCAATTCGGTGCCGCCGATGTGGCCAAACGAATTGCCAAACGGTTTCTCAAAGGCCGCGATGCGGAACGCGACCAGACAATTGGGATTGTCGGACCATTCGGGTCAGGCAAAACCACATTGGCAAAACTGGTGGAAGAGGCTGTGCATGAGAATCGAAATCCAGATTTGGAGCCGGAGTTTTGGTTCGCGTTCGTGGGATGTTGGGACTTTGAAGACGGCAAGGCAGCATTGCACCACATTCTTCACGAGGCTGTTTCGGAAGTCTCCAAGCGAGTTGACACGCTGGCCCTTCGCGATCTGCCTGATGACTACATTGACGCATTCGCCGACAACGCTGGTCCGGTCTCTGCAGTGTTTCGACGATTTGCTGCTGAACGGACGCCCGAATCGCGACTTCAACGGTTGACACCGATTCTCGCCGCGATGAATGCCCGGTTAATCCTGGTGATCGAGGATCTCGATCGTGGCCAGAATCCCGAAGTGGCCCAGCAAGTGATGGCGACGTTGCAACGTCTTAAATCTGTGAAGTACGTCTCGTTCATCTTGACGGGTGCGGCCAATACCTCGACCAGCGATACCAAATTGCGTCGCATTGATTTTGCGAAACTTTGTGACCATGTCGAACGCATCCCGCATATTCGAGATGACGAACTCCGTCGGATCTTGAAGTTATTCCGGACGGGGAGCCGCGCTGAGTTTCCAGATATTGATCCGACGACGGACGAGCGTCGAAACGAGATTCTTCCTCGATTTCCTGACTTTCGCTATGCGATCAGCCGGCAGAAATACACATTCGTTGAAGAGGCATTGTTCGCATTACTTGAAACACCTCGCACGCTGAAACATGCGCTGCGCCGAACATCGTCGGCTTGGACACAGTTGCATGGCGAAGTTGACTTCGATGACTTGCTGTGTGTGAACGTCCTCAGATTCGCGGCACCAGATGCTTTCGATTATTTGGTCCGCAATTTCGACTTTCACGCGGGGAATTTGAGCGCCCCACTTCTGCTACCAGGGCAAGAAGAGTCCGAAGAATTCCCGCCGGATGCGATTTGGGACGAGGCAACAGAGAACGCCGAGTTCAACATTCCCGCTGCGGAGCGACTAGTCGAATTCTTGCTACCGACAGACCGGAACAGTCGACGTTTTCGAAAAGCCGGACCTTCGCACCACGCACCACAGGGAATCCGAAATTCACGCCCCTTCTGTTACTTTGATCGAATTCTGGCCGAAGCAATCGGCACGTCTGAATGTCGCGACCAAGACGTCCTGCGAATGATCGACCAAGCCTCTGTCTCCGGCATCAATGAGTTGGCGCGCTGCATGTTCGATTCCGAACAATTTTCTCTGCAATGGCAGCAGTGGGAAGAACGATTTCCGGTTTCTCTGTTATTGCCGTTAGCCAGTGAACTCTTTCGACTGGAATTGGAGAAAAACAAGTCGCGGGCGTCGCACAATCATGACGCGCATCGGGTCGTGTGGTTAAGGTCACTTCGCCATCGCGGTGAACTCACAGATACACTCGAATGGTTGAAATCAGAAATTCGCCGCTGCGTGCCGGTCAGCATTGGATTTTGCAACAGGCTATTTGGCCGTTGGGCAGGACGGCTCGATCAGTCAATCTTTGTTGGTGATCAGTCGCAACTACAACAAATTCGCACAGAAGTACGCGGCCTGATTTGGTCTGAAGTCAAAGGTCATTTTGAGAATGGCAAGCCGGCCGACCTGCTGGCGGTCTTGAACCATTCTGAGCCGTGGCACTACGAGCAAGTCGATCAGCTTCACAATCTTGTTTTGGCAACTGATGCTGACGGTGGAAATCTCGATCAGTTGTTTCGCTCGCCTGCCGATTGGTCTTGGCTTGCAGAAACAACGATTGCTGCAGCGCGGATCGATCCCGGATTGATGATGCCGCTCATCGTTGCGATTTTTGCGCGCGAGCGATCGGAGCCAAAGACGCGTCAGCCAGTATTGGACCGATTCGATGACTCCATCATCCGTGGATTCTTCGGTTCCAAAGCAAACGAAGCAGTCGAATTGATCCAGCAACACGCCGATCTCTTCGAGAAGTCATCCCATTACCCGCGCCATCGTGTCCGCGAAATTACGGCAGCATGGCTTAACGAGCATGCGACTCCACCGTAATCGGTAGCGACACCGGAACGATGATATGCTGAAACCCATCGACTCGCTTCGGCGACGACCAACTTGCCACTCGACGACGTTGCGGCAGCGAATGACCCCGCCACACGTTTGAACGTGTAGTCGTTTTTTTAACTGTTGTGGCCGAACAAATGAACAACAATTCTCACGAAGGTGCCCGCCGCTTGGTTACATGTCCCTCTCTCCGTCCATCTCCCAATACTCTGCTGCTCGCCGATCCCGCGCCGCCCGCTGCTCATCCGTTAGCGGTAGCTGATTCTGCAAATACAGAACCCAAAAAAGTAACACCAAACCAAGAATCCCACGGATGACCTCCCAACGCGACTCCCAAGACACCCGATCGTAACCAACCGCGTACAACAGACGGTGCCACCAATCCGACATGATCAAAGTCCCTCTTGTGAAAGAACCCCGGCTTCCGCCGTGGTCACCGCGTACCAGATACTTCCGCTTCAGCTTCCCACTCGACGACGTTTCGGGAGCGAACGACCACGCCACAAGTTCCACCACGAGTCCCACAGCATGGCATCCTTGCCTTTCCCTCGGAGTGCTGCGGCTCGACGCAGCCCTCCATTCAAGTCCGGTTGAGTTTCGATCACACAAAAAG
>JAYVSP010000594.1:0-7279 GCA_043775215.1 Planctomyces sp.
CAGCCTCGGCGTCCACGAGCGGACTTGCAACTGTTGGTGAGCACCCATCAACGCCAGCGTGTAGCGCTGGTTGATCAGGCCCACGTCCGGCTGCTTGCCATCTTTGACTGCGACTTGGACGTCGGACTGAATCGTGTAGTCATGCAGCCCGGTTGGCCCCATCCAGCATTGACTGCGAGTTCCCTTTGGGATGGTAGTAATCTTTACGAGAACCGGATTACCGTCGATATCGCGGACTTGATGGCGGTATCTCGCACCGATCCACGTCACGGGAACTTGCTTGTCAGAGATGTCGAACTTCCACGGCAGCGGAGGGACGACTCGCACGCGGGCGACGACGGATTTCACTCCGTCCACTTCCGCCGTAATCTTCGCGATGACGTGTCCGGCGTCAGTGGGCGTTGAATACTCGCCCGATTCGTTGACGGAACCGGCCCCGTCGACAGTGAACTTCGGCGGCGCGGCGGCTTTCACGGATTGGCCCTTGGCGTTAAAGAGTTGGACGCTCAGTTTCAGGGGCTGGCCGGGGTGGATCAGCGATTCAACGGGAGTGATCTGGACTTGGGCTGTCTTCTGATCGGCGTTCGCGTCCGCTTCTTTCGGAGCAGGCGGGATCTGATCGGCCGAGGGCTTGGCATCTTTCAGGCCGATGCAAAACATCTCCTCCATTGTGGGAATGTAGACTTTGCCGTGCGAGATAATCGGCGACCCAATGGCTTCGCTATTGAGGCGGACCTGACTGAGAACCTTGACTCCCTTCGATGACTTCGGGTCCGGTTCGAGGATGAAGAACTTGCCCAATTCACAAACATAGATCTTGCCGTCACCGTAAATCGAGCTGCCATAAATGACTCGACCGAGTTTGAATTTGCCGACCTCAAGACCCTTCTTCGCATCGATCACGTACATCTGCCCGCCATCTTCGAGATAGTACACGCGGCCATCCACGAGCAGCGGAGCGCTGCGTCCGATCGCTTTCGCCGGCAACATCCAGCGGGTGTTCCCTTTGACATTGGTGATGTCCCCCTCGCCCGTGGCTTTGAAAGCGAAGATGGCTCCCAGAGTGGCGGGATCATTCGCCATCTGTTCGGCATGACCGCCATAGACGATGCCGTCCGCGACGATCGGCGGCGTGTTGATTCCCCGCGTCGAGGCATCGAACCGCCAGATGATCTTTCCGGTGCGCGGCTGAATGGCGTAGATCGATCCATCTCCGGCTCCCGAGACGATCGCGGCTTGTCCGTCGATGACCGTGACAAACGGAGTGCTGTAGGTCGTGTCTTCGGGACGCAACTTCGTGCTTTGAATCCAAACTGCCTCGCCAGTGGTCTTGTTGAACGCGATGTAGCGGTGCGCCGGAATGGCGTACTCGTCCCAGCCGGTCATGACGCCGCTGACGATGACGAGGTCTTCAAAAACGATGGGGAAATTTGTGCGTCCGCCGTACGTGCTGAGGATGCCGTACTCCTCCATCAACGAGCGTTCCCACAGCGTCTTACCGGTTTCGCCGTCGATGCCTTTGCAGACGCCGCCCAGCCCTTGCAGAAAAATGTGTCCGGTGGCCGGATCACCCACGACGCTCGACCAACCGACCCGTTCGGCGGGAGCATCCGTGAGAAAGATGTTGTGGATGTTCTCCCACAGAATCTTACCGGTGGCCGCGTCGGCGCAGACGACTTTTTCGCCCTCTTTGGTCGTCTCCGGGTCGTGCCGGCAGACCGTGTACAGCTTGCCGTTGAGCACAATCGGCGTCGATCGTGTGCCGAGTTTTTCGCTCTGCCAGATGAGGTTCTCGCCCTCCACGGACCAGGTGTCCGGGAGATTTTTCTCGCGCGAGATGCCGTTTCCTTCCGGACCGCGCCACATCGGCCAATCCAGCGGATCGGTCTTCTTCGCATCGGCAGCGACGACCGCCGAAACAGTCAGGGCCGAAATGCTCGACACAGCGGAAACAGCCAACAATGCCAACAAAACGCGGATCGCAGCACGCATGGGAGTTCCTTCAGCAGCGGACGCGAAGTGGGTCAATCAGGCGGGCCTTCACGGGGCAAGCACGATACCGACCCGTTTCGCACCGAACAAGGAACCGGAAGTCCGCACCCCGTGCAAAGTAGGTTGGGACGTCGCCCTGAACCGGTCTGGGCTCTATGCCGACAGGGATAGGACCGAGTCCCACTCTACCTGTGGCTTCGCCGTTCGCCGACGTTTGTCGGTGGCGTAAAAAAAGAGAAGGGTTGAGGCGGCGAGAGCAAGCTCTCAGCACACCTCAACCCTCCCAGCCCCAAGGACGCTTGGAATAGGCGGTGATGTTTCTAATCTTCCATCCACGATAGTTTACGCTTCACGGAGTCGAACATGTTCCGTGTCGTGCCCGCCGGACGGAACAGGCGTGGTTGCGAACTACTGGTATGAATGGGTGCCGGAGCGATATCTGGCTCTTCAATCGGAGCTACTGTTGTGGATTCCGAGGTGTTGTAGGTGACACGAGCTGGAGGCAATCCAAAGTCATCCGAATCGCTGGATTGATCAAGCGCCGGAAGTGGCATCGTCGAGACGTTTGTTCGAGTGGGAGCCCATCGTCGGGCTTGCGGCGAAACGTCGGATTCAACCGCGGGAGCTGCCGGAATTTCCGGCTGAGGCGGAATTACCATCGGTCGTTGTGTGTCTCGCAATTGGGGCGAGTATTCATCGGATTCGAGAGGTTCGTCAATCACGGATGCCTGAGGTGCGGTGCGGCGCCAAGAAGTGTTCAGTCGCGGTTGAGTCGATCGGAATCCGCGTTGTGCTTGACAGCCGGCACCGATTCCCACCGCGACGATCAGGCTACCGGTGAGCAAGACAAGCGTGGTCATTCGGAGGGGCATGCTATGAACTTTCGATCAGACGCGAATCCTTTCGTCGTTGTGTTTGCATCCGTGAATTGTGTGGGCAGGAAGAGGATCGGCAGAGCGTTTGGATGAAAAACAAACGAAGTGACTGAATCATCGTTCGGGCAACAAACGCGCGTCGGACTGTCGCGACACGCCGAAACCGCCGGAGAACGGCAATGCGAGCATCATCCGCCCTATACCGTGACTGCCGAACGATGCCGACCTGCGGAACTTGCCGCTCGGTGCCAACACACTCAACGTGCGGACTAATCGGATTTTGCCGCCAGCACAATTCGTTAGGGCCGGCGCATCAATAACTGTCGTAGCCGAAGTCGTGAGACTTCGGACCGAACTCTCACGAGTTCAGCGACCTCGGACAGTTATTGATTCGCCAATCCTTAGCGTGCGATCTCAACGGCCTTGGTCTCACGCAACACGGTCACGCGGATTTCGCCCGGATACGTGAGAGCCTGTTCGATCGCCGTGGCGATGTCGCGTGCGAGCTTCGCGGCTTCGCGGTCATTCACGCGGCCGGAATCGACGATGATGCGGACCTCGCGACCCGCTTGCACAGCGAAGGCTTGATCGACGCCCGGAAAGCCACAGGCCACTGCTTCCAGTTCTTCCAGGCGTTTAATGTAGCGGTCGAGGCTTTCGCGGCGAGCACCCGGCCGCGAAGCGGAAACGGCATCGGCGGAAGCAACCAAGACCGTGTAGATGTAGTCTGGCCGAATGTCGTCGTGATGGCCGAGCGCGGCATGCACGACTTCGGATCCTTCGCCATAGCGCTTGAGAAGTTCCGCACCGACGGCGGGATGGCCACCTTCCATCTCGTGGTCGGCCGCCTTGCCGATGTCATGCAAAAATCCGCAGCGCCGGGCCAACACACTGTCTAGACCGAACTGTTCGGCGATCAAGCCGGTGAGGTGGCTAACCTCAATTGAGTGCCGCAGGACGTTTTGACTGTAGCTGGTGCGGAAGTGTAGCCGGCCCATTAGGTCCACCAGCTTCTCGTGCAGGCCGAGCACACCTGCTTCCTGACACGCCTCTTGGCCGGTGCGGCGGACAAAAACGTCCATTTCTTTTTGGGTTTCGGCGACGACCTCTTCGATGCGAGTCGGATGAATGCGGCCATCCTGAATCAACTTGACCAGAGACAGCCGAGCGACTTCTCGGCGGACCTTGTCGAACGCGGAAACGATGACCACACCAGGCGTGTCATCGACGATGACATCCACGCCGGCGATCTTCTCGAAGGCGCGAATGTTACGGCCTTCGCGGCCGATGATGCGGCCTTTCATCTCGTCGTTGGGGATATCTACCGTCGAGACGCTCATCTCCGACGTGTGCGTGCTGGCACAACGCTGCACCGCCATGCCGATAATCTCGCGTGCTTTCACTTCGCACTGGTCGCGCAATTCGGCTTCGTGCTTGAGAATCAGCGTGCCGGTTTCATTCTTCAACTCGCGGTCCAGGCGGTCCAGCAGGTGGCTTTTCGCGGTCTCTTTGTCCAGGCCGCTGATCTTATAGAGCTGTTCCTGCTCATCGCGCAGCAAACGTTCGAGCTCTTTGTCGCGCGCCTCAATGACCTTCATCCGTTCGGCGAGCTTCGTCTGATTGGACTGGAGGAAGCGTTCCTTTTTGCCGAGGTCGTCGGTTTGCTCCTTGAGCGAATTCTCACGCTTGTCCAACTGCCGCTCGACATCGCGCAGTTCGTTGCGAACTTTGTTCATTTCGCGGTCGAGTTCTTCGCGGCGTTTCAGGACGATTTCTTTAGCCGCAATCTCCTCAGTCCGCTTGAGGTTGTCCGCCTCGCGCTGCGCCTGAGCAATGATCGCGTCCCGATCCTGATAGGCGGCTCCGCGCCGAACTCGCTCGAAATAGAATCCGACCGCCGCGCCGAGCACCAGCGCGACCAATCCGACGACAGCATATTCCATTGGCCCGCAGCCTTTAAGTCTAATGTCTGCGAACCACGGACTCGAAAAAGCGGCTGCCAAATTGGGCGGCCATCAATGGGGCACATCAACGGTTCTCGGACTGCCATCCGCCGAGTGACACTCGGCGTTTGGGAACACCTCGCAGTTCCAAGCGATCGCGATTCGATGCGACTCGAACAGGGCACCGCGCGGGAAAGCCGAACAAACAACCTCCCGGCCGCGAGTACTTTCCGTCCGTCATCTCTGACAGGTCAGACGGAGACCAGACACCACCGAAGTGAGTGGTCAGCAACCGAATTACCTGCGGCTGGGCCAATCGCCCGAGGCCAAACAGGCAAGCCAGCACTCCCGCGATCACCGTCAGCAACGTCTCGTCGGCAATGAATTCCACGATAACACCTGCGATTGACCGTTGATGAGACACGCAATTTGAAACGGCGTTCCGCCTCGTTTCGCGTGCAACTCTGCCCCATTGGCTTGATCCAGCCAGTGGTTCGTGAGTTGTCAAAAGTGACGGATCCAAGCTCTCGCCTGTCCGCTAGTGCGGCCATACTAACGGCACCCACGCCGTGGTCAACCAAGCGTCAGTGCTTAAAGTGACGGCGGCCGGTGAAGATCATGGTCATTCCCTGCTCGTTGGCGGCGGCGATGACTTCATGGTCATTGCGACTTCCGCCTGGTTGGATGGCCGCGACGATTCCAGCTTGGGCTGCTTGATTGATGCCGTCGCGAAACGGGTAGAACGCATCACTGGCGACGACTCCGCCGCAGCAACGTGTCCCCGATTTCTGAGCGGCGATCTGTGACGAGTCGAGCCGGCTCATCTGACCGGCTCCGGTGCCCGTGATCGCGCCGTCTTTGGCAAAGACGATCGCATTGGATTTGACGTGCTTGCAGATGCGCCATGCGAAGTGGAGATCACGCAACTCGGCGTCGGTCGGTTGACGTGTGGTGACGACCTTCCAGTCGGCTTCGGGATCGGGTCGATCGTCGCGTGTCTGGACCAGCAAGCCCCCTGCGACTCGGCGATATTCCAGCGACTCGCCGCGCGAGTCGTTAAACGTTGGACAGCGCAACAACCGTACGTTGTTCTTCCACTTCGGCCGAGTCGTCAATGCCAGCAATGCTTCGGGGCTAAAATCGGGAGCGATGATCGCTTCGACGAACCGATCGGGCGCACATAACTGCTCGGCGGTCGCGAGATCGACAGCGCGATTGAAGCCGAAGATACCGCCGAACGCACTGACCGGGTCGCCTGCATAGGCTTTCTCAAACGCGGCGGCCAGCGATTCACCAATCGCACAACCGCATGGATTGTTGTGCTTGATCACCACGGCCGCGGGTTGATCGAACTCGCGAACAATGGCCATCGCGGAATCGAGGTCCAACAGGTTGTTGTACGATAGTTCCTTGCCATGCAACTTCTCGGCGGCGGCGAGAGTCGCGGAAGCGGCATTCGGCTCGACGTAGAACGCGGCGGCTTGATGCGGGTTCTCGCCATAACGCAGCGGCATCCGGCGTTCAAAGTCGAGATGCAGGACTCGCGGGAACGCAGCCTCGTTGATCGTCACGTCGTCGGGCTTCTCTTCGGGCGTCAGTTGGCCGGTGATCCCGGCCATGTAGTCGGCAATAGCTCGGTCATAACGAGCCGTCTTCGCGAACGCGGCGGCGGCCAACTCGCGGCGGAAGTCGTGCGACAGTTTGCCGGCCGTCTTGAGTTCGGACAGTACTCGCTCGTACTGCGATGGGCAGGTCACGATGCCGACGTGCTCGTGATTCTTGGCCGCCGAGCGAACCATGCTCGGCCCGCCGATGTCGATGTTCTCGATCGCATCGTCGATCGTGCATCCAGGTTTCGCGACCGTTGCTTCAAACGGATACAGGTTCACGACGACCAACTCGAACGGAATGATTCCGTGAGCGGCAATCGCCTCGGCATGATGCGAAATATCCGGCCGGCCGAGGATTGCTCCATGAACCTTCGGATGCAGCGTCTTGACGCGGCCGTCCATGATTTCGGGGAAGCCGGTGTACTCGGCGATGTCGATGACCCGCGCCCCTTGCTGCTGCAAGAAAGAGCGCGTCCCGCCGGTCGAGACGATCTCGAAGCCAAGCTCATTCAGCCCTTTGGCCAACTCGGCCAAACCGGCTTTATCACTGACACTGATCAATGCTCGTCGCGGAAAACTGCCTGCCATGAATTCAATCCTCATTTCGACAAATGACTCGATCACCAATGGGCGATCCTAGTGGGCTGCGGACAACTTTGAAACCAAATGCTTTAGCGGCAAGACGAAACCCTCTGAGCCAAAGTCCCATCGAATTAAACTCTTGAGAGGGCATTGAGTTTCTTCATCAGGATCTGTGAAGAGGAGCAAGTCAATGACCGCCTTTTCCGTGAGTATTTCGTATTTTCCAAGGCTCTTCCGGTGTTCCGGGGAGGCCAGTTTCCAAGCCACGGATGAAACA
>JAYVSP010000595.1:0-5793 GCA_043775215.1 Planctomyces sp.
GTAGTCCGGCATTCCCGTCCGCCGCTTCTTCTTGTTTTCCAATTCCCTGCCTCCTGTCCTGATCCGTGTTCAATCCGTGTTTCATCTGTGGCAAAAAAACCACGACGTGACCTCCCTCGGATTACCGAATGAGCCTAAAACTATTGCGAGAAGCTCGCAGCCTGACTCTCAAAGTCAGGCCGAGAACATGCGAAAACGCCCGACTCGAAAAGTCAGGCTACGCAAAAATAACCCGACCTACTTCACGGCGTTCAACGCCTCATCCAGCCGCTGGTGAGACTCCTTCAATTCATTCTCCGGCAACTGGACGTAATGCACTTCTTGCACGAATTCCTGGCCTTTCGAGATGTAGTATCTCACGAACTCTCGAACTTGCGGCTTCTCGAAGGACTTCTTGTTGACGTAGACGAATAGCGGCCGAGACAGTGGCTTGTACGTCCCATTGAGAATCGTTTCCTCGGTGGGTGTCACGGCCTTACTGACATCGTCGCCCTCAGCGATGGCAACCAGCTTGACCTTGTCTGAGTTGTCCTCGTAGTACGCGAAGCCGAAGTAGCCCAGCGAGTTCTTGTCACCGTTAACGCCTTGCACCAACACGTTGTCGTCGGCGGAAGGCGTGTAATCCGAACGGCTCGACTTGGCTTTGCCGACGATCGCTTCCGTGAAATAGTCGAATGTGCCTGAATCCGCGTCCGCACCGTACAACCGAATTTCGGCATCCGGCCACGACGGATCAAGCTCCTTCCACTTCTTCACCGTGCTGCCGGGACTCCACAGCTTCTTGAGCTGTGCGACGGTCATCGCTTTGCACCAATCATTCTGCGGATTGACCACGACCGACAGCCCATCGATGGCGACCTTCAGTTCGAGGAATTCCACACCGTTCTTCTTGCAGGCTTCGATCTCCTTCTCCGAGATTGGCCGCGATGCGTCGTTGATGTCCGTGTCACCGACGACAAATCGCTTAAATCCGCCGCCCGTTCCCGCAATGCCAACGCTGACCTTCACGTCCTGATGAGCCTTCATGAATTCTTCCGCGACCGCTTGCGTGATCGGGAAGACCGTACTTGACCCGTCCGCGATCACCTCGCCGCTGAGCTTCGCGGCGAGGGTATCGTCACGCTGCGCGGTCTCTTGCACCGAGCACCCCGAGGCCAGCAACGTCAACAATGAAGAAGTCAAAAACGCCCGTCTCAACAGTTTGGTCATGATGAGTTCTTTCTCGGCAAAGTCCGCGATCTCAAATCCCAATTCGGCGATGCAGACTAAATGACCGTGCGTGATTCGTGTCGATTGTCGATGTTTGATTCACCATCAGCGTCCGGTTTTCGCCGATCCGAACCGGATGCTAACGCATTCCGGCTGATCAGATTGGGATCGACACGAATCACGCACAGTCATTTAGGAAGATGCGATGAAGAACTAAACAACCTCACTGTTAAGAAATGATGAAGATGGTATCCCACTGCGAGTAAAGCAAAGTCGCTTCTGAGGTCAGGCTGTCGTCGTCAGGCACGCCACAGATCGAGCGCATGCCATGATACGAACCCAATCTCCGGCGAGTTTGGTTATGGGGCATACTCGCGTTCCTCCCAGATCCTCACCGCACGGTGTGCGAACGCGACCCTGCGCCTATTGGGGACGACTTGTGAGGGACTGAACTTCAGCGAGTTGCGAACCAGTGCCGAATGACCACAATCACGCCGTATGACACCGCGGCAACTATCCCGGACGCCGGGATCGTCAGAATCCACGCCCAAATCACACGACGGGCAATCCCCCACTGAACTGCCGAGAATCGTTGAACGGCACCGACTCCGATAATCGCACCAGTAATTGTGTGCGTCGTGCTGACCGGAATCCCCATTAGGGCCGTGCCGAACAGAGCCACGGCAGCGGCCGTTTCGGCGCAGGCACCGCTGTACGGCCGAAGCTTGGCGATCTTCAGGCCCATCGTCTTCACGATGCGCCAGCCGCCGGACAACGTCCCGAGGCCGATCGCCAGGTGGCAGACCAGCACGATCCAGAATGGAAACGTCTCCTTGCCGGACTCGAAGCCGATCTGGCGTTCTTTCCACAGCGTTGCGTACAGCAACGCGGCGACGATGCCCATCGTCTTCTGTGCGTCGTTGGTGCCGTGTCCCAGGCTGAATGCGGCGGCAGAACCGAGTTGCACAATTCGGAACCACCGATCCACCTTGGAGGGAAGTGCCCGCCGAAACGTCCACAACAATCCAATGATCAGGATCAAGGCCAGCACCAGTCCCACGAACGGCGAGATCACAATGTACTGCACTGTCTTGATGAATCGGTCCCATTGCAACACGCCGGAAAACTTCCACGCGTGTGCCATCGCCGCTCCACCGAACCCGCCCAGCAAGGCGTGCGATGAACTGGTCGGAAGTCCGACATACCAGGTGATGAGATCCCACACGATGGCCCCGATCAATCCGGCCAGGATCACGTCAGGCGTGACAAACTCTTTATGCACCATCTTGCCGACGGTGTTGGCGATCGCGACGCCGAAAACCCAGGCGGCTGCAAAATTCCACCACGCCGCCCACAACACCGCAGGCAGCGGCCGAAGCACTCGCGTGCCGACAACCGTCGCGATCGAGTTGGCCGCATCGTGGAATCCATTGATGAAATCGAACGCCAGGGCCACCACGAAAATGAACAGCACGTACGGATGCTGCACGATTTGGCCCATATCGCGCACGAATTCTCCAAAGACCAGCTCAATCACTTCCATTCGGAGTCGCTCCAGTTTGGCAAGGCGCGGTCGAATCGCTCAACTTGCCTTCACGGCGATCTCGTTGATCACATGCGCCACGTCGCGGCAGGCATCAACGGTGTTCTCCAGCCACGCATACACTTCTCTCTGTTTGATGAACGTCATGATTTCTGGCGGGTTGGCGAACAAGTCCGCCTCGACGTTTCGGTACACTTCGTCGGCCGCACTCTCCAGCCGGCTGATCTCGCAAAGCTCGAAGGCCAACTCCTCGGTGCCGATCTGCTTGCGGCACATATGCACGGCTTTCTGCACGTGGTTGCACGACTGTTGAATGATGAGTGCCATCGTCACCGCTTCGGGCGTGGGCTTGTCGATGCCGAACGCGGTCAGCCGGAACGCGGCCTCTTCCAAGTTGTCGAGCACATCATCAAGGCTCGTAGCCAGCGTGTGAATGTCTTCGCGGTCGAACGGTGTAATGAATGTACGGCCCAAAGACGTGAGAATTCCCCCGACGGCGACGTCGCACTGGTGCTCCAACTCGCGCAGCTCGTTCATGCGTCTTTCGCGATGATCGAAGTGGTCTACCAGTTCCGCAAACGTCTGTGCCGCTTGGACGATAATCTTAGTCACGTCGTCGAACTGGTCGAAGAATTTCTGTTCCCGCGGAATCAAAGAGAATCGCATGGTGCTCCCAGGGAGTGCAACGAGGACAAGCGGCGACTTTTGACAGATCTTCACACAAACTTAACGAACCGCAATTTACACGGACTGCGAACCGCTTCGCAACTCGCACTGCCAATACGCCCAAATCCTCAAGATTTCACGCCATCCTCAAGATTTTATGCCGGAGGACTCACGGCCGGTAAACGCACCAAAAACGTGCTACCTCGACCGAACTCGCTGACGACATCCGCTGATCCTCCAAACACCTGCGCCCAGTGCTTGACAATCGACAGACCGAGTCCTGTTCCACCCAGTTCGCGAGAGCGGGCCTTATCAACCCGATAGAAACGCTCGAAAATGCGAGTTTGGTGCTGCTTTGAGATACCTATGCCCGTGTCTTGAACCTCGATCACGGCGCGTCGACCTTCAAGGGTCCAGCGCACGATGACTCGGCCTGCTGTCGGCGTGTACTTGATCGCGTTATCAACAAGGTTGTTGAGTAACGTCAGCAGTCCTTCTTCCTCGGCCCAGGCCACGACCTCGTCAGGCGGTGGTTCCGAACTCAACACAATTCCTTTCGATTGAGCCACTGGAAGATACTCGTCAAAGCACGTCTTGACCGTTGAGGCGATGGCGACTGGCAGCAGTTCGACAGCGTCTTCAGCGGATTCAATCCGCGCCAAACTGAGCAGATCGAGAATCAGTTTGTGCAGCCGCTCGGCCTGTTCGTCAATACGTCCGAGAAACTGCCGGTTGACGTTTGCGTCATCGATTGCGCCGTCGAGCAGCGTTTCTGTGTAAGCCTGGATGGTCGTGAGCGGCGTCTTCAATTCATGCGACACGTTGCTGACGAACTCGCGCCGCAGATTTTCCAGCCGTCGGAGTTCGGTCACGTTATGTAAAACGAGCACCGCTCCCGATGGCGGTTCGCCCGGCAATGGCGATGCGATCATCGCGACCATCGCGCCGGTGCGCGGAACTTCGTATTCGATCCGTTCCGGCGTCTGTCCCTGCAAGACGTCAGCGACGATCTTCTGCACGCGCGGATGCCGAGCTGCCTCGAACAGCGAACGTCCTGTCGCTTGCAGTGTCGGCAAGTCGAGCAACGGCCCGGCCGAGCGGTTCGCGTACAGAATCCGCTGCCGTACGTCGATCACCACGACCCCTTCGATCATCGAACCGAGTACAGTTTCCATCAACTCACTGTGTTCATCGTTCTCGCGGCGTTCGGCTCGAAGCTGTTCGATGCGCTGGCCAAGTTCATGGCTCATCGAGTTGAACGCGTTTGCCAACAACCCGATCTCGTCGCGGTTCGGCACGATGACTCGCTGCGACAGGTTGCCTGCCGCGATCGCCTGCGCCGCCAACGTCAGCGACTCGATCGGCCGCACAATCCACCGCTCCCAAACAAACGTCGCCAGCAGCACGAATCCCGTAACAAACGCGGTTAAACCCCAAATCCAATGCGCAGTCATTTCCAACCGCTTTTCAAAGGGAGTCCACGGCAACGCGACTCGCACGAATCCGCGCGGTGCGTCGCTGGAGCCGACTCGCAACGCCAAATACAAGAACGGCTGTTTGACCGATTCGCTCAACCGACGCTTGAACCCGATGCCGTCTATCGCCGCCTGCCCGATCTCCGGCCGATCCCGATGATTCTCCATCTGCCGAGCATCCATGACCGAATCTGCCAGCACCGACCCGTCCGGCAGAATCATCGTCAGCCGCGTGTCGAGGTCACGTCCCAACGCCTCGAGTTTCGGCTGCCAAACGGATCGCAACTCTTCGACAGGTGCCTCACTCTGCGTCCAAGCCGACTCGCCAAATTGCCGCAAGACAACGGCCTCGTCTCGCATCCGCTGCCGCACCTCCGACTCAATCGACTCGCGCTGCAGACTCAAAAAGACAACGCCCAACGTCACTGACAATGCCACCTCCAACGCGGCATAAGTCAGAAACAGTCGCCAGAATAATCGCGATGACCACATCGCAACGAGTTTCTCAGTCGAACCCCAGAAAGTCCAATACCCGTGCAAAGCAATCGTTATGAAATCTTTGCGTAGACCAAAGATTTTTCTGCCACGGATGAAACGCAGATCAAACACGGATTTGTGAAGACTTTCGGAAGTGATCGTGACGGCTCGCGTGGCTCGGATTTCGTTGCTCTGGCATTGTTTGAGTCGTGTTCCATCCGTGTTTCATCTGTGGCCAGATGCGCCGGCCCTTAGTCGGAATTGGAGTGATACTCTGATCGAGTTATTCTTTGCACGGCCGAGAATGACACTAACCCGAAGCGCGAGTTTTGAAGTTGCGCTGTTGTCCTGGCCCAAAGGGCAAAAACTCGCTAGCCCAGGGCAGAGCGGAGCGGCGTCAGCCGCGTAGCGCCGCCCTGGGTT
>JAYVSP010000596.1:0-5475 GCA_043775215.1 Planctomyces sp.
GTAGTCCGGCATTCCCATCCGCCGCTTCTTCTTGTTTTCCAATTCCCTGCCTCCTGTCCTGATCCGTGTTCAATCCGTGTTTCATCTGTGGCAAAAAAAAACACGACGTGACCTCCCTGGATTACCGAATGAGCCTTTCATTTTTGACGCCGCAATCCGCCCCGACTTTCATTCCACGTCGCCATTCCAAACCACATCGCAAGGTCAATCGCGAGGCCAAAAATGAAATTTGAAGACCTGACCCCTGATTCTTCGAATGGTTGCACTGTCCCCTCGGAAACGCCGGTTCAGAGCGAATTCAGCTTCGAGTTATCGGCGGAAGCGATCACGGTGCGGATTCGCTGGTTTGGATTGGCCATCGGATATGCTCTGGTCAACTTCATGGATCGCGGCGTGACGATGGCTCACGCGGCGTTGCCGGAGTGGTTGTCGAATCGGCAAGTGCTCAACGGCATCTTGACGCTGGGCGCGGCCTACGCGATCGCCGATACGTATTTCAGTTTGCGCGGCCGAGTCTTTCTCAGCCGCTGGCCGATCGTGATCTCCGTGATGGAGGCATTGTTCATTGGCCTGCTGTGTCACTTTGACGAAGGACTCGAAAGCCCATTCCGGTTTTATTACTTCCTGTCGTTGCTGGTCTGTGCATTTCGATATTCGAAGCCGATGACGTTCTCGACATTCGCTCTGCACGCGATGAGTTACGTTTTACTCGCGGTCGTGACGTCTCCGCATTCGGCCGGCGATCCGACGCGAGTGATCCTGATGTTGATTTGGCTCGGTTGGGTCACGTGGGCCAGCACTGCTTTGGCCGGATTGCTGCAAACCGCCAGCCGGCGATTGGGATTTCTCAACGACGAACTGCGAAGGAATCAGTACGGCCTGGAGCAACGCATCGAAGAACGCACTCAAGCGCTGAAGGAATCTCAGGCGCTGGTCGTGCAGCAAGAGAAACAAGCGGCGTTCGGATTGCTGGCGGCGGGGATCGCTCACGAGGTCGGCAACCCGCTGGCCGGGATCAGCTCGGTGATTCAATTGCTCAACCGGCGAGACGTCGATGATTACACGCGAGAACGTTATCAAATGGTCGATGACCAACTTCGCCGCATTCAGCGGACGCTGCGTGAGTTGATCGACTTCAGCCGTCCGGCCACGTTCGAGCGGAGCCACTGCGACCTGCAAGAAGTCTTGGACGCGGCACTCAACATTGCCAAGTACTACAAGCGGCGCAAGAACAAGCAGATCGTTACGCAGTATGCTGAGGACTTGCCGAAGATTAACGCCGTGCGTGATCAGTTGGTGCAGATCTTTTTGAACCTGATCCTCAACGCGATGGACGCGACGACGGAAGGGGGCACGATCGATATTGCCACTCAGCATGACGGCGAGAAGCTGCGAGTCTCCATCCGTGACGACGGCCACGGCATCGCCGAAGCAGATCGCGTCCGCCTGTTTCAGCCGTATTTCACCACCAAGGAGACTGGCACCGGCTTGGGATTGTTCGTCTGCAAGCTGATCGTGGAGCGGAACGACGGCCAGATCGAACTGACCGACACGTCCCCGCGCGGCACAACGTTTTCAGTGTTGTTGCCAGCGCTCTGATGCGGCATGATATTTCTCAATGATAAAACACTTCACTCACGGTCGAAGGAAGTTCATATGTCGACAATCACTTTGGAAGAGGCTCAAGCCACGCTGTCCGAGGTCATCCACCGGCTGACTCCGGGAGACGAGGTGGTCATTACTGAAGGCGACCAGCCTGTGGCGAAAATCATTCCCACAGAATCGATCGGGCCGTGCCGGTTAGGAGCGTTGCGGGGAACGGTGTTGTACATGGCTCCCGACTTTGACGCTCCGCTGGACGACTTCAAGGAGTACATGGAGTGAAACTGCTCCTTGATACTCACACCATCATCTGGTCGATGGACTGTCCCTCAAAGCTCAGCACTGCGGCAGTGACCGCGATGCAGGATCGTGCCAATCAGCGTTTCATCAGCATTGGCTCGATTTGGGAACTGAGCATCAAGGTCCGGTTGGGAAAGTTATCGCTGTCGCTTCCTTTCCAGGAATGGATCAAGCAGGCATTGGCCGCACTGTCGGCGGATTTGCTGACAATCAACGTCGAGGACGCTGATCGACAGCTTCACCTTCCGCTGCATCATCGCGATCCGTTTGACCGCATGTTGGTGGCTCGGTCGCTCGTCGGACGCCTGTCGGTTGTCAGCGTCGATGCCGTTTTTGATATTTATGGCGTGCCGCGCATCTGGTAAGTCTTTGTTCCGATCCTGGGGGCATCGTGTCCATTCATCGTTCCGTACTAATTTGCGAAGACGAAGAAGTCATTCGCCGTTCCTTGGCCGAGTTGTTGCAAGGCGAAGGCTACGTCGTGTCGCCGGCAGCGAACCTGACGGATGCGGTGTCGCTTGCGCGGAGCCATGATTTCGACGTCGCCATCTGCGACGTGATGCTGCCCGACGGCGACGGAGTTGATTTGCTCAAGCGGTTGGTTCGCCTGAATCCACGCACGTCGGTGCTGGTCATCACGGCATATGCCACTGTGGAAAACGCCGTCGAAGCATTCCAGGCGGGAGCTTTCGATTACCTCGTCAAACCAGTGATCTTCGACGACTTGCTCAATAAGCTGAAGCGGCTGTTTCAGTTCCGAGCACTCGATCTGGAGAATCAAGCGTTGCGGCGAGAACTCGCGCGGCGCGAGGACTTCGATCAGATCGTCGGCACCAGCAAAACGCTGTCCGACCTCCAAGACGCCATTCGGAAAGTGGCCAAGACAAACTCCAACGTGCTGTTGGTCGGCGAGACCGGGACCGGAAAAGAACTCTTCGCACGGGCAATCCACCGCGCCGGGCCGAAAAGTCATGAGAAATTCCTCGCCGTGAATTGCAGTACGCGGCCGATTGAACTGCTTGAGGCGCAGTTGTTCGGATCAAAGCTCGGTTCGCTGTCGGGAGCGGGGTCGGATCAACTTGGCATCTTCCAACATGCGGGGGAGGGGACCGTGCTGCTCGACGAGATCAGCGAATTGCCGCTCAGCACTCAGGCAAAATTGCTGCGGGCAATTGAATATCAAGAGATTCTGCCACTCGGCGGTTCCGAGCCGGTGCATGTTTCGGCGCGAATCATCGCGACCACGACACGCGACCTCGTGCGCGAAGTGGCCGAGCGGCGATTTCAGGACGACCTCTTTTACCGGTTGGATGGCGTCAAGCTGACGATCCCGCCGCTTCGTGATCGCGCGGATGACATTCCAGAGCTGGTCGAGTTCTTCATCGGCAAGCACTCGAAGGCGATGAGCAAGCACGTCGCCGGAGCGGACAGCGAGACCGTCCGCTTGCTGATGTCGGCTCAATGGAAAGGAAATGTGCGACAGCTCGACAACGCCCTCGAACGCGCAGTGATGATGTGCGACGGTACTCACATCCATCCAGACGACTTGCCGCCGGAACTGCTCGGCCTGGCCCAACCGCTCCCCGACACCGACGACTTGCGAACCGCGCTGCGTCATTACGAAAAGTTGCACCTTGTCCGAGTGCTTCGCCAATGGCCGGACAAACGCGAGGCGGCCAAACGCCTGAAGCTCGGCCTCTCCAGCCTATACCGCAAGATCGAAGAGCTGGGCATCGACGTCTGATGACTGCGGGTCGTCAAGACACTTCGGGCGAGATGCGGCTCAACAAGTCGTTCTTTTTGTTCGGCGCGGGTCTCCCGACCCCGCCGGGTGCCCGACCGTAGGTCTCCTCGAACGTTGCCAACGCCGAGCCTGCCTTTGACTGCCTTCATGCAGGCCGAGTTCCCACGGACGTGAAACTCACTCCGATCAAATGGTGAGTCCCGCACAATGTTGGAGACCTTCGGTCGAAGCTCCGGCGGGGTCGGGAGACCCGCGCCGAACAACAAATTTCAGCCCCGCGCCGAACAATGAACAACGGGCAGGAGAGGAAACGGGCAGGAGAGGACAGGCACTTCTCTGGGAAGTTCCTTCACGAACACGAGACGTTCATCGAAGTGGGGGCGGTTGAGGTCGGCTTGATGTGATCATCGGTCTTGGCGATTAATCAACGCAACAAGCGGCCCACATGCGCGATCAGCTCGGCAGAACCAACGGTGGCTTGTTCGCGGGTCAACAAATTCTTCACCTGCCATTGTCCGGCTGCGAACTCGCGATCGCCGGCGATGACGGCGATTTGAAAGCCTTTGCGGCTGGCATACTTCAATTGGTCACCCAAAGACACCGCTTCGGGATAGACCTCGGCTGCGATGCCGGTGGCTCGCAAGTCACGGCCCAAGCGGTGGTATTCGCCGAGGTGATTCGCGTCGAAGTACGCGATCAGCACTTTGGCAGGGGTGGACGCAGCGGCGACAAGGCCCAGTTCTTCCATCGCAGCCAGCAGCCGATCAAGACCCAAGCTGGCGCCGACTCCGGGGAGTTTTTGCGTCGTGAACAGCTCGGCCAAATTGTCGTAACGGCCTCCCGAACAGACACTGCCGATCCCGGGCAGGTCGCCGAGAAACGTCTCGTAGATTGTGCCGGTGTAGTAGTCCAGCCCGCGCGCGATCGAAAGATCGAGTTCGACTCGTTCCGCCGCGATGCCTGCTTGCCGGATCGTCGTGAAGAGCTCGCGCAGCCGAGCGACTCCGATCAGTCCTGCCTCGCTGCCGGCCAGTTGGGTTTCCAACTGAGTCAGCATCGCGAACGGTTCCCCTTTGAGTTCGGCCAGCGACAGCACCTCGCCCGCTTGCTCGGCGGTGGCACCGACTCGCTCGGTCATTTCAGCGATGACTTTGTCTCGACCGACCTTCGGTAATTTGTCGAGCGACCTCAGCACGCCAACGGTCTTGTCTGCCAATCCGATCTTCTGCAACAGTCCATTCAGCACCAGCCGGTTGTTAACCCGGATCGTGAACTTTGAGAAATCGAGCCGCTCGAACAGGTCGTGAATCACCAGCAGCGTTTCAATGTCGGCGCCGTTGGATGTCGTGCCGATCGTGTCGAAGTCGCACTGCATGAACTCGCGGTAACGCCCACGCGATGTATTCTCACCGCGCCACACGGTGCCGATGTGATACCGCTTGAAGGGCATTCCGATTTCGTGGTAGTGCTGTGCGGCAAATCGAGCAAGCGGAACCGTCAAATCGAACCGCATTGCGACGTCGCGGTCGCCTTGGTCGATGAACCGAAAGATTTGGCGGTCGGATTCTTCACCTCCTTTGCCCAGCAGGATTTCGGTGTATTCCAGCGCGGGCGTGTCGATCGGCGAGAACCCGTAGCCGCGATAAACCTGCCGAGCGGTCTCGACCAACTTCTCGCGAGCGATCATCGCGTTCGGCAGATAGTCGCGAAAACCCTTGAGCGTGGTGGGCTTGATGATGGAACGGGACATGGGCGCGGATTTCAGATTTGGGATTTGAGATAGTTCAGACGGTTATGGCTCAAGGGGTCGGGAGTCTTTTTCAGGTCAG
>JAYVSP010000597.1:0-4040 GCA_043775215.1 Planctomyces sp.
TCGTGGAGCGCCCGCCCTCGCTGGCGCTTCGGGTTAGTGTGGGCCAGGCAAATTTGCCGCGCCCTCTACGATGGAGGACCGACGACGCACTTCTCGCAGGATCACTTCGCCGAAGTAACGATCAGTTTGATAAGTGGCGTGCAGGGGCCGGGCATGCCGCTACGGATGTCGCTGCTCCAGGTCTGAGCGACGGTCATGAAGTAAGTGCCGGGGTACGTTTCGGGAGCCACCTTCACGGGGACGTCCACCAAGCCATCTTTGATCGGCAGGACTTGCGGCGTCGTCAGGGCGCAGGCGACTCCGGCCGTTGCCAGGTTCACGACCAGCGGCATCGCCTGCACATCACCGGCTCCGAGGACTTTGACTTGGATGGTTCCGTTGCCTCCCGCTTTGACCGTGATTTCTGGCGTGACCACATCCAGCCACGGGCCTTGGGGTTTCGCAATCGCGGCGCGCGCTACGGGACTGGCTCGGAAGAAGCCAGTGTCGCTGGTGTAGAAGAGCGTCAGCGGGATCGCCTCGCGTTTGATCACGGCAGGCGAGTCACCCGCGCCATGAGTTCGGCCAACAATGTGGAACGGGACGCAAGTTCCCGGTTGGGCGTCGGCGGGCGCGGTCAGCGTGACGAAGACTTTGTGTTGGTAGGTGTTGTAGGGTCGCACTCCTTTGCCGCCGAGCGACGTCGCGGAACTGCTGGACCAGCCGGCCGGAAGGCCCTCGACCGAGACTTCGATGTCGTCGTCGCAACCGGCGAAGCGATCGACTCGAACCAACATGGCCGCGGTTGAACCCGGTCCCCAAATCGGAACGGCATCGGGAAAATGCGTCATACGGAAATCGGGTCGAGCCTCTTCGACAGTCAATCGATAAACCGCTCTCGGGCCGCTGATGCCGGATTGCTCGGTCACTTTGACAAAGAACTCGCCAGCGGCCGGAGTCGTAAAGAGAAGCTTGCTGTCCGTCGTCTTGAAGTCGTGGTAGCTCTCATAGCCGGGATCGAACGCCTCGTCGTCGTTCTCGCCGAGCAACTTGCCAGTCGCATCGTAAACCTGAATCAAAGTGTCAACCGGTGAGCGGATAAAACGCTGAGCAATGATCTCGAACCAGACTTTCTGTTGGGCTTCGAGTTTGACCCGAAACCAGTCGGCATCGCCGGGTTGATCGAATCGTGCGTTGACGCAAACCGGCCAGGCGAGCAGTGTGGCTTGCGATCGTTCGTTGTTCGGTTCGACTTCGATGACCTCCGGGTGATCTCCCAAGACGAGCGGCACATCCAGGCCCGAATGGTTGCCTTCCAACAGAGTGACGTGCTGTACGAGGCGAGCGTCAGGTGTAGCCGGACTCGTGAGAGTTCGGTCCGAAGTCTCACGACTTCGGCTACTCACTGCTCGCTTGCTCGCCGTGACGTTCGGGCCGATGAGTTCGATGTTCGCTTCAGTCCCGCGTTGCAGACCGGGAGGAAACGCTCCCGTGACGTACGGGACTTCACCGAATGTCAGGCGATAAACCGCTTCGGGAAAGCCGCCGTAATTCAGAAGTTGCACGCGCACGAAGTAGTCGCCGTCAGCGGGCAGGGTCTGCTCAATCAGCGGATCAAATCCGAGCGTGTCTTCGGCGGCGGCAAGCGTCCGCCCGTTGGCATCGAGCAACTCCAGACTGAAGTCCGCGATACCGTAGCTCCGGCCCTGGCCATGCACATCCAGAGCATGTGCGGCAATCGCAGCGACGAACTTTTGCCCCGCCTTCGCCGTGAAGCGAAAGACATCCAGATCGGCCTGTGGATTGATGCGGCCATTCACGACCGCCGCGCTGGCATCAATGTGTTGAGCGTGCGCGGTGTCGTTATTCGGTTCGACTTCGAGATGTTCGGGCAGACTGCTCACGACGAAGTGCGCGAAGTTCGTCAGACCGCTCCGTTCGCTGAGCACTCGGAGCCAACGACGTCCCAGCGGCGCATCGGCCGCGATGTCGAGCGTTGCTTCCAGAGTATTGCCGTTGATCGACTTCAACTCTTTCACTGAGATGCCGCTCGGCCCGTCGATCACGATGTCTTTCGGGAGCGACAGCCCGCTGCCGTGACCTTTGAATTCCACTTTGACTGAAGTGCCGCGCGCTCCGCCGTTCGGAAAAATCGAATCGAGCCGGCATTCCGCGTACTGCGGTGCCATCGGCTGAGCATGAGCGGGCGTTGCGAGAAACAGACAGATCAGGAGACCGGCAGTCCAGCACATCACGGATCGCGGGCACGACATGTTCATTCGGCTTTCGCTTTCGCTCGTCGCAGGCGAGCCAAGTTAATGAGCGGCGAGGCGCTAGCCGCCAGTTTTTGAATCTCGACACCGGTGGCTAGCGCCATTCCGCTCAAATGTTGCGGCTTCACCACTACGCGAAGACTTCTTCAATGGCTCGGCCGCCGTTGTTCATCAGAATCGGGCGGCCGTCGTTGGAAACGTATTCCTTCGAGTCGTCGATTCCCATCAGGCGGAAGATCGTGGCGGCGTAGTCGAGCGTTGTGTTGGCTCGGCCGACGACGTTCTCGCACTTCGCATCGGTTTGGCCGACGATGCTGCCCATGCGAACGCCCGCTCCACTGAATCCAATCGCGTTGCACAGCGGGTAATGATCGCGGCCCGCCGCGCCGTTGACTCGCGGAGTTCGTCCGAATTCGCCCGCACAGAGCACGACCGTGTTGGACATCATGCCGCGGTCGGACAGATCGGTGAGTAGTGCCGACCACGCTCGGTCGAGCGTCGGCAGCAACGGGTCTTTCAAACGGATGAAGTTCTTGTCGTGCGTGTCGTAGCCGGTGAAGTCGACAGACACGAAGCGAACTCCCGACTCGACCAATCGCCGCGCGAGCAACGTCGCTTGTCCTTCTCGCGTGCGGCCGTAGCGGTCTCGCAGTGCGTCCGGTTCGGCATTCAGATCGAAGGCCTGTTTGGCGACCGGCGAGGTGATGAGGTCATACGCCTGACGATAGAACTCACTGCGCTCGGCGACTCCTCCGCTCGACTTATCCACCTGTCGTTGCCAAGCGTCGAGCCGATCGAGAATGCGGCGGCGACGCTGAGTTCGCTCGGCTCCGACTTGCGACGGGATCGACACGTCCTCGACAGAAAAATCTTTCTCCACCGGACTGCGGCGAACCATCAGCGGATTGAACGCCGATCCCATGTAGCCGCCTCCCGAATACATCATCGGTCCCGCCGCGCATTGCACGTACGGCGGCATCCCGTTTTTCCAACCCAGCTCCCTCGACACAACCGACCCAAAGCAGGGATAGATCGTCGAGCCGACCGGTGCCGCGTTGACATCGGGCACTTGCGGGTAGCCGGTCAACATCCAGTGAGTCGCTTCAGAATGCTGGCTCCCCTGATGAACGATGGTTCGCACCTGGCAGACCTTGTCCATCTGGCGGCTCATCAATGGCAAGTGTTCGCACACCGACAGGCCGGGCAGGTTAGTCGCGATCGGCTGGAACTCGCCGCGATATTCGACGGGAGCATTCGGCTTCATGTCCAGCGTGTCGATGTTGCTCAAACCGCCGTTAGTCCACAGCAGAATGAAGTTGGTGTCCTTGCGAGCGGCGATGGGTTGAGCTTGTTCGGCCTGCAAGAGCTTCGGCAACGACAAGCCAAACAGGCCCAGGCTACCCACCTGCAACAACGCTCGACGTGAGAGCCCCTCGCAATTGCGAGTGAGATGGTTGAGCTGGAACATTGTGGATTCTCCAAAGTTTGAGCAGGCGGGCCGGAGGACATTAGCCACCGGACGAATGCATCAACCTCCAGGCAGACTAATGCTCTGCGGCTAAGATGCGAAACCCTAATCCCTTGTCCTGACAAAGTAATTGAGCATATTTGATCGCGGATTTACGCCACTCGGGGAGATCGCGATTACCACCAGGAGTTCAATCAACGTAAAACCTCGAGATCGGCGCACAAGTACTGAACACTTTTATCTCGACACCGGCCCTTGTCAATGCTCAATAGGCATTTGCAAGGGCTGGCTAGTTTTTCAATCGTAGGGTGCGGTCGAGT